>JAWBJM010000062.1:0-8806 GCA_038832545.1 Pyrobaculum sp. | reverse complement strand
ACGCCGAGGCGGCTCTATGTAAGTCCTCCCACTGGGAGCTTTGTTCTGCCACTACGAAGATATTCATCTCTTTTTCAAAGCCTCTACTACCACCATTACAATTATAGCCGCGGCCAGTCCCCAAGTGATGGGCGTCAACATTACGCTTAGCGTAGCCACGTTGATGCCGCCTTGCTCCAAGGCGAAAGTCACTACTACTAAGTATAGAATAACTCTTATGTACTCAGCCACTGGCGCAATTATGAACTCTGTACGGGACACCGCCCCCTTGTATACATACTCGACGAAGCTGTCCACTAGTATAAAGCCCACAATGGCGATGACAAAAAACTTCACAAAGCCGAAGATATAGACAGTCGCGGCCTCCCACGCCGCGTCTCTAAGCCAAAGGAGGCCGAGGCTATCGCTAAAGTAGTAGATGGCGGCGAGTATTGCCAAAATATACATAAGCCACGCCGCCACTGAGCTAAAGAACTCCCCAGGCGTGTAGCCCGAGCGGAGGAGCGCCTTCCCAATGTTAAAATTTCTAAACCAGTCGTCAAAGCCCAGTCTCCTAAATAGACGTATCAGACCTTGTTTCAACGCCTTTCCCACGAAGTAGAGCGCCGCCGCTATTAAAATTGAAATGGCGACGTGGTACACCACCTCCCAAGCCATAAAAATAAATACATCTTTAATAAATAATGGAGTTCAAATTCTACACGGCGTATTACATATCGCTCTACACTAGACGGAGGGCTAGTACTTTGAGAGAGCTAGCCGCTGGGATAAGAGAGGTAGATAAATACACTCTCTTCCACCACGTCTTCCACGCCATTAGGTCTAAACACCTACTCCCCCCCAAGTATTCTAACGACTTTGCCAAATGGGTAGGCGAGGAGGTAGGCGACGAGGAGCTAGCCGCCGAGCTTTCGGATATATCTGGGGCGGAGCCCAACACTATTGAAGACATTAGAAAAGAACTACTCCAAGTGTTAGTAGACAAAGCCGACGAGAGGCGGGGGAGAGAGCCCTTCATATTCGTAGCCATGGAGCCAGTGGTTGTAGAGACTGATTACGTAGCCCGGAGCCCAGAGGAGCTTCTATACGCGTTGGAGGAGGTCCCCGGCGAGAGTGTTATATACCACTTCGTCACTAGGAGAATTTTAGGCGGGTATGTAAAAAACGACTTCTCGCTTTGGCTAGAGGCCTGGGGCCTAACAGAGGCGGCGTCTGAGCTATCTCGCATCGACCCACTGGCCTACAGCAGCGAAGAGGCGCTTAGACAAGACATAGTAAAGACGTTGAAGAAGTGGGTATGATTGAGAAATATAGCCAATACGTAGGGGAGGGGGAGATACACGCCATTGTAAAACTCGCCGAGAGGCTCTCAGATTTTTCTATACTCCACGTCAACTCCACAGCGGCGGGGGGAGGCGTCGCCGAGATTTTAAATAGATTAGTCCCCCTCATGAGAGAGCTGGGGCTGAGGACAGACTGGAGAGTAATTAAGGGAGACCAAGAGTTTTTCAAAGCCACTAAGACGCTACACAACGCCCTACAAGGCACTGTAGACGAAGTGCCTCAGTGGGTCTACCAAGTCTATGAAAAATGGCAAGAGGTCAACGCCGTTGATTTAGACTACGACGTAGTGTTTATCCACGACCCCCAGCCCGCGGGGTTGGTTAAATTTAGGAAGGGGGGGAGGTGGATATGGCGCTGCCACATTGATTTATCTACGCCGCACCCCCAGGCGTGGACTTTTTTAAAAAAATACGTATCTCAATACGACGCCGCTATATTCCACATACCAGACTTCGCTAGAGACGACTTAGAAATTCCGCAGTTGATAATCCCCCCCTCGATAGACCCACTGTCTCCTAAAAACCGCCCCCTGCCCCCCTCCGCGGTGGAGAAGACAGTGGCGAAATTCGGCGTAGACCCCACGAGGCCGATATTACTACAAGTCTCTCGATTCGACAGAGCTAAAGACCCCCTCGGAGTGATTGAGGCGTATAGACTGGCGAAGCGCCATATTAGAGACCTACAGTTAGTCTACCTAGGCGGGCCGGCGCACGACGACCCGGAGGGTGAGGAGGTCTATAACGAAGCCGCGGCGGCCGCGGGGGGCGACAGAGATATACACCTCCTCGTACTCCCCCCAGACAGCCACGTAGAGGTAAACGCCTTCCAGAGGGCGGCCACTGTAGTTATGCAAAAGTCTATTAGAGAGGGGTTCGGCCTCACTGTGGCCGAGGCGCTTTGGAAAAAAAAGCCCGTGGTGGGGGGCAAGGCCGGCGGTATTAAGATACAGATTATACACGGCGTCACGGGGTATTTAGCCACGTCTCCACGGACAGCCGCACACTACGCCGCCCTTCTGTTAAAAAACCCACAGTTGAGACAGGAGATGGGCGAGGCGGGTAGAGAACATGTAAAGAGGAATTTCTTAATAACACACCAACTCAGGCGCTACCTCATGGCCGTGGCGTATGTGACTCAGAGAAGTGGCGCCCCGTAGCGGAGACGTGGGGCTATGTATTTGAGACATAAAGATTTATACCAGTGACCCACTGGGCGCATGGAGATAGAGACTTTCGGCTCGAGGTCGGCGGCTTTTTACAACTTTCTAGTATCTATAAAGGCCTTCGACTGGGCCTACGGCCTCGCCTTGAGGATATTAAAAAGACACCTGCCGAGGGGCTCCGCCGTCTTAGAGATTGGGCCGGGCGTAGGCGCGTTGTTAAAGATGTTAGAGAAAGAGGGCTACTTCGCCGTGGGGGTAGACGCATCTCCCCCCATGCTCTACTACGCGAGGAGGAGAGGCGCTGGGGACGCGGCGGCAGGCGTCAGCTTCGCCTTGCCCGCCAGGTCGGAGCGGTTCGACGGGGCGGTGGCTTTATTCACAGTCCACCACTGGGGCCCCCACGAGCCCTCCGCCAGGGAGGTATATAGAGCGTTGAGGCCGGGGGGCGTCTTTGTGGTAATTGAGGTAGATCTAGCTAGAATGCCGCTGGTGGGGAGCCACGGCTGCACGGAGAAATGTCTAAAAGAGGCTCTGAGCCCCCCTTTCCAAGTGGCTATTGAGAAAAAATTCCCGTTGGTTATAGCGGTGGGGAAGAAGGCTACTCCTTAGTGGGGGGCCACTTGACTAATTGAGGCTCTTTAACCACTGTCAATGTCTTCACAGAGGCGGGGGGCGTCTGTTCAGTGGGAGGCGGCTGTCTCTTCCTAGTCAAGTATAGAGCCAGTACGAACAACAACGCTATTGCAAACGCAGTGGCTAAGTTGGCTGCCCATGTGAAGCCGGTGTTCAACTCGGCGTAGCGGCTCTGTAGGATTTGTTTCTCCTGTAGCGCGTCTTGGTAGGCTCTCTCTAACTGACTCAGCTGACCCCTCAACTCGTTGTACTTCGCCAAGAGCGATATATATTCCTCTCTCAACTGGAGCTCAGACTTAGTGAGGTCTTCATATCTCTTCTGGAGGTCGGAGAGCCTATTCTGTAGCTCTCCTATAGTCCTCTCCGCCTCTACATATCTACTTGACAACTGTTCGAGCTGGCGCCTAGTCTCAGACAATTGAGCCTCGAGGGCCGACCTGGCTTGACTCACGGCGTTTAACTCACTCTGCGTCTGCTCTAACCGACTTCTTAACGAGTCTCTCTCAGCTTGGAGCTGAGCCAGCGCAGCGGCTAGCCTCTCGCTTTCAAGCCTAGAGACTGTGAGTAGAGAAGTTAAATTAGCCACCTGCGCTTCTCTACTCCTAAGCTGCGTCTGGAGGTCTGAGATCTGTCTCCGTAACTGCGCCACCAGGCCCTCGAGCTCTTTTACTCTAGCCTCGAGGGCAGCTGCCCTCCTCTCAAGCTCTTCGTAAGTAGTGGGCAGAACTCTCCCAATGTAGTATTTATATGAGATAGTGTAGTTGGGTAGGTGTATAAACAGCTCTAACAATATGAGGGGGTCCACGACCCGCTGGGGGCAGTAGTTAAATAAGACTGAGATCTGTCTAGAGGCCCCCTTTTGTAGAGTAAAGCCTCCAAACTCCCGTTTTTGTATCTGGGGCACTAAAGTCCCCTCTGTGAAAAACTTCGCGACGACCTCTACACGGCTTATCGACACCTGATCCATTGCCTTTATGGTGATAGTAACGCCGTAGTCTCTACAAAAGAGCCACTGGTCTGTCCTAATCACAGTGACCTCCACGGGGGGAGAGGTGAAGTGGTCAGTTAAAACCCCCGCAGACAACATAACTACGGCGGCCAGCGTCAACAAAGCCCAGCGCATGTGTATTTTAGACGTTGTATATATAAACTTTATTTATAAACCCTTGAGGCGCTTGTCAAACGCCGGCGGTGTCGCTGTGGTGGTAGACGCCGGGTCTCTAGGGCGGGGCCGATGTTCTACTTTAAAATACATATCTTATTTAACACATGATAGAGGTTAGAAAAGAGGTTTTACAAAAATACAGTGATTTATTCGGCGTGAGGGTAATAAACGGGAGGGAGGTCGTGGTTGAGGAGTTAATTGAGAGGCTGACGAGAGAGTTTAGAGACGAGATTGACGAAGTCATTAGAGAGAGGAGGCGGTGGCTAGATGACCCACGTCCTGTGAGAGAAAAGGCAGCTTTCCCCCACTGGGATGAGAAGTTTGTAGACGCAGACGGCGAGTCGAAGACTTTTAGAGAAATTGTCCAAGGCCTAATAGACAACCTCTTGGGGAGGGAGACCCCCCACAGGTGGGGGCTTAACTGGGACGTCCCGCCGCCTGAGGACTTACACCCGTTGAAAAACCCCGGGCTGGAGATCACCGGGCCTTGGCACCCCATGAGTAGGGCGTACCACCAAATAAACGCCGACGTGGCCTCTATGATGGAAGATGAAGAAGACGCCTCGCCGCCTTGGTACGTGCCGTGGGGCTCTGGGAGAGAAGTGGCTGCGGTTTGGGAGGCGAGGAGAGTTGTAAAGATAGTCTTGGCCAGAGAGGCCCCCAGAGTGTATAGAGAGGGGGGGAAAACCTACGAAATTAAGAAAGAGAAGTGGCCTACTATTATCCACAGAGTGCCAGGTCTACACATTCTAGACTTCGACGTGAGAGTAGATGGTAGGCCCGCCCCGGCTTTTATCACCTCTGCGGTTTTGTACGCAGTGAATAATTACGAATCTTTAAAGAGGGCGGGGTCCGGCGTCTATTTCTACATACCAAAAGTCCAGACCCCGGCCGAGGCGTTGGTAATTGAGAAGATTTTAAAGAGGCTAGAGGAGGCCATGGGGCTGAGGAGGGGGGAGATAAAAATCGCCATGTTGTACGAAGAGGCTAGGGCGGGGCTGTACCTACCTGTCATTTTCTGGATTTGGAGACATAGACTTGTGAAAGTGAACAACGGGCGGTGGGACTACCTAGGCTCTCTCATAGAGATGTGGAAAGACGAGGCTGTGTATCCAGACCCCCAGAATATCACAATGACTCACCCAGTCATGATGGCGTATCAGAAATGGAACGCTTTAATGTGTCTAATGGCGGGCCTGGGCAGAGACGGGGGGCTCAACGCCGCGCCGGTGGGGGGCATGGCCGCCGTCATGTTGTATAGACTTGACGACCCCTACCAACGCCACCGCTACAACGCCAAGGCTTTGAGAGCCATATGGCTAGACAAATTGAGAGAGAGATTGATAGGGCTGATATTCGTAGCTGAGGAGGCTGTGGATAAAGTCACACTTAGAGACGTCTTAGAGAGGCGTGTCAAAGGCCGTCTATACGACTTATTTAGACAGAGTTGGGTGGCCACTCCAGAGGAGTCTTACGTAAAGGCGGGGAACGAGCCGCTGAGGGCTGAGTTGAGTCAACTACAGCATTTAATACTACGGCCTGTGAAATACGTAGAGGTAGACGGGGTTAAAATACCTACAGTAGACAGCGGCTTGACTGAGCAGGAGAGGGGGCTTTTCCAAAGACTTGGCCTCATAGACGAAGAGGGCAACATAACGCCTTGGGTAATTACGCCAGATATGGTGGACACGCCGGAGAAGTTGTTAAACAACGCCAAGCTGTGGGGAGGGGGCCTCTGGGAGGCGTTATTCCAACCACCTGCCGGCGACGTGACGGCAGAACATATACAACACGCATTCTACATGGCGGCTAACTACGGCTTTCAACTACTCAACGGCAATCTCGCCGCAGCTATAGACGACTACGAACTGGGGCAGAGATTTATGAACGACTTGGCGACTTACCGTATATTTATCAACTGGCTCTGGACGCTACTACGCCACAGAGCTAGAATTACAAAAGACGGCTACTTCAAAGGGCCGTTGAAGACGGGCTTGGGAGTGGTCCCCGCCGACAATAGAATAGAGGTGAAGGCGGGGACTGAGTTCACAGAGGAGTTATTTGACAGACTTCACCAACTACATGAAGAGTGGGTGGCTGAGTTTTACAAAGATTTAGATAGAATAGCCGCCGAGAGAGTACTTCTACAATTCGTCGACGACGTGAGGCAAGTTTTAGAAAAGGCATACGGCTCGGGGCCCTTTAGAGATATCTCCCCTAGAGAGACTGCGTACAAAATCCGGGAGGTGGTGACAGTAGAGAAGATTGAGAAGGCTGTGGTTGACCACAAGCCGCGGTTCGACCGGGCCTTCGCCTCGGCGGTTATGGAGATCTTAAAGACAAAGTTGAAGTCGCCAGTCTATCTACAACACAGTGGGAGACTACTCATGGCGCTTGCCCCCCTGCCAGAGGAGAAGAGGAGAGTTGTCCTCTTGGCGGTGTTTCAAGACAGAAAGACAGTAGAAGAAAAGGCAAAGAGGGGAGAACTGCCTGTGGAGGTTTTAGAAATATACAACTACCTCCACGACTTTAGATAATGGAGCCCACTCTCGACTGGGTCCTCCAGTTGAAAAAATTAATTTTGTCATCTATTAGAGAGAGGGGGCTGCCTCTGCCTGTGGAGAGAGAGGTCTGTACTAAGTGGCGAGAGGGGCTGGGGGGAGGCGGAGGCCGCCGGGTTTTATACACCTCTTGTATGTACCAACTGGCGCCTTTCGTTAAAAAAGCTGTAGATTTTTTAGAAAAGTCTGGCGCACATCGGGGCGGCCTACTGGGTAGAGTGGCGTCGCTGGGGGCGTCGGCGGCGGGATGGGCGTTGATTAGGCCAAGTAGAGAGGAGTTGGAGAGGTCTAGCCGAATTTTGAAGTCGATATATACATTGTTAAAGAGGAGCGGCGTGGAGGTGGGGCTTCTAGACGACGAGCCCTACTCCGGCGCCTTGTTGTACGAGCTGGGGTTTGAGAAAGAGTTCGCCGAGTACGCCGCCTCTGTTGTTAAATACTTCAGAGAGAGGGGGGTGGAGGAGGTGGTCACCGTCGACCCCCACACCCACTACCTATTAGAGAGAGTCTACCCCAGATACGTAGAGCTGGGGGTGAGAGTTGTGAACTACCTAGACCTCATATCGCCGAGGGGGGTGAAGATCAGAGGCTTTACAATACACGACTCTTGTCTATACTCCAGGTACTTAGACAAATACCAAAGAGTGAGACAGCTCCTGGCCCCGGGGGGGCCTATAGAAGACCCCTACGTCACTGGGAGAGATACTTCTGGCTGCTGTGGAGGGCCTGTGGAGGCCGTGGCGCCTACTCTGGCGAAGAAAGTGGCTGAGATGCGGGTGTCTAAGTTGTCTAAGCTTTCTAAAACTGTCGTAGTGGCCTGTCCTCTGTGTCTAGTCAATCTCTCGAGGGCGGGCGGGGTGGAGGTGGTGGACATCGCCGAGGTGTTAGACCTATGAGTTGGGAGGCGGCGATTGAGAGAGCCACGTCTCACATCTTGCCCAGAGTGTATAAACTACTATCTGCCTATCCACAAGTGGCTGAGCTTAGACGCGAAGTGAGGCGGGCGAAAGAAGAGGTGGTGAAAAACCTAGACTTCTACATTGAGGAGTTTAAAAAGTCGGTGGAGAGAGTAGGAGGCAAGTTCTACTTCGCAGAAGACGCCGAGACTGCTGTAGAGACAGTGGCGAAGATCGTGGGGAGGGGGAAGGTGGTGGTGATGTCTAAAAACAACGTCGCCTACGAGACCGGGCTCCGGCCTAGGCTTGAGAGAGACAATGAAGTGTGGGAGACAGACCTCGGCGAGTTTTTAATACAGCTGTCACAAGGCCAGCCGAGCCACATACTGGCGCCGGCTCTACACATAACTAGAGAAGAGGCGGCTAGAATTTTAAGAGAGAGACTAGGCATGGCCGCCTCCACCGAGCCCAGCGACATCGCAAGGCGGGCGGGGGAGTTTTTAAGAAAGAAGTTCTTAAAGGCAGACGTGGGCATTACGGGGGCCAACGCCCTGGCGGCGGACTCAGGCGCCGTGGTGTTAGTAGAGAACGAGGGGAATATTAGACTGACTACCTCCCTACCCCCAGTCCACATTGTATACGACGGAGTGGAGAAGATAATGCCTACTCTAACCCACGCCTTTATGGCCGCCGTGGTGCAGTCTATATACGCCGGGCTGTACCCCCCCACTTATATCAACATTTCGGCGGGTCCTAGCTCCACTGCAGATATAGAAATGGCGAGAGTCTCGCCCGCCCAAGGCCCTAGAGAATACCACGTGGTGTTAGTAGACAACGGGAGGAGGGCCGCCGCCAGAGACCCCGCGCTTTGGCAGACGTTGTTATGTATTAGATGCGGCCGCTGCCACCTCCACTGCCCAGTCTACAGAGCCGCGGGGCCGGCCTTCGGGAAGCCCCCCTACACAGGCCCCATGGGGGTGTTGTGGACCGCCGTGACTAAGGGAATAGAGGCCGCGGGGCGGGCCGCGTTGATGTGTACCCACGC
>JAWBJM010000061.1:0-8871 GCA_038832545.1 Pyrobaculum sp. | reverse complement strand
GGGGGTGGGAGATTGTAGAGGAGTTAAAACCGACTAAAGGCGACGTTGTGATAGAGAAGATGAGATACGACGCTTTTTTCGGAACTCCTATGGACCACGTGTTGAGAATGTATGGGATTCAACACTTAGTGGTCGTGGGGACAGTGGCTAATATATGTGTATTACATACAGTGGCGAGCGCAAGGTTGAGACTGTACGACGTAGTAGTGCCTATAGATGCAATTGCTGCGTTAAATGAATTCGACTACGCCGCGGCGTTGAGACAAATGGATTTTCTATACCGAGCTGTCTTAACAAAAACAGATGGAGTGGAGTTTGTATAAAGACTTAGAACTTGCTTTTTTACTCGCCTCTTGGATTTTATTCGTAACTGTAGCCTTGACTAACCGCTTTCACGCTTCGGCCACAACAGAGCTGTCTACTTCAATAGAAAAATTATCCACGTACTAGGCGGGGGCGTGGCCGCTGTGGCAGTTCCTCACTTCTCTAACTGGGTAGTGCCCACGGCCGCGGCAATATTATTGGCTGTTATTCTCTACATCCCACGGAGGGCTGGACGTCTTATGTGGTGGTTTCAGACGCCAGATAACGCCTACGAGGTGTCTTTCGCTGTAATGTGGGGAGTAGTAGTTGCCTTGAGCTGGGGAGTGTTGGGAGATTGGAGACCGGGCGTATTAGCTGCGTTGTTCATGGCTGTAGGCGACTCGGCAACTGGAGTGGTGAGAAATTTCGTATTTGGTAGGAGGACAAAACATTGGATCGGCAACTTGGCCATGGCGGCAGTCTGCATCCCAATAGGCTGGGCTTATCTAGGTCTCATTGGGGCTCTTGCAGGCGTATTGGCCAGCGTAGTTGAAAGATTTGAGTACCCGCCTATCGACGACAACGTAATTGTGCCACTTACGACGTTTCTCTTCCTTGCTATCTACAAATTCTACCCATTATGATGTGGCTGTAGAGACCGCCTTGGTATACAACTCTTTTTAACAAAACCTCCCCCTCTACGTATTTTAGAAATGTCTTATGCCTCGGCGTAATTACGACATAAATGGCACAGTTTTTAGCCATATGTTTCATAGACTTGCCCAATAGTGAGTAGAGTTTATCAATTTTCTCCGGCATTCTAAAGCCATAGGGCGGGTTGAATATATATTTGTCGCAAGTCGGTCTGAGGATTCTATATAATTTTGTAGAGTCAAACCACAAGATATCCACTTGTGGAGACCAGCCGACATTTTGTAAAGCTCCCTTCACATGTCTAAGCGATATGTCAATACAGAGGTATCTAGCCGCTGGCTGCAGAGCTGCAGCCTCTGCCACAATAGTGCCGCCTCCACATGTCAAATCGCATACAGTCTCGCCGGGCTTTACTCTAGCTAGTCGAACCATGGCGTTTGCAATTATGGGGTTTAGACTTGCGTAGTGTTCATAGACGCGCCAAGCTCTGTCCTTAAGACTTTTCTTAGCGACGGTAACCCACACAGAGACGTATCTATCCACTACGTCAACATTGATCTCGACGTCGGGATCTACGAGACTTATAACGAACCCCCTTGCTTTTAACCACCTCCCAACTTCTCTCTCTACGTCTTTAGAAGTGAAGCTGTGCACTCCCACTCTCTCTGTCCTCACGCCCACTGTTGTGTTTTTAGTCAGATATCTCAAGGCCTTTGGTAAGTAGCCGACTGCGAGTTGTACAACATCTCTTAAGTTATCGGCGGTGCCGTCTCCGAGAAAAACGCCAAATCTCTCTACTGTCTTGAGTTTGAAGAGCTCATGCGGCGAGGCGTCTAGAGACGCCACGACTCTCCCAGTCATGTACACACCCCTCGCCTTGACGCCGTTGAATTTTTCAAAAAGTTCTTCTACAACGAAATCCTCGAGGCCGGGCACTGTGGTGATTAAATACTCCATGTCTTAGATAATATAAGTTTTAATACTTATAAGATATGGGGCTTGGTGGATAAGTTTATTGCTGATAGCTCTGTGATACTAGATGGGACATTAAAAGAGGCGATAGTGGGGGGGAAGATAAGAGGGACTTTATTCCTATTGTCGGAATTAATTGAACACTTCGCCGCTTTGGCTAAACAAGGCGATGGGATAGGGCTTGTGGGCATTGAAGAAGTAAAAGATATATACCAAATAGTAGAGAAACTCGGCATCTCCGACTTTTTAAAAATAGAAGTAGTCTCGGCCAGTAGAAAACTGGCCCCCGAAGAGTTCGACGTGTATATAAGAAAGTTTGCGAAAGAAAACTCTTGTACCTACGTCACAAGCGACGAGTTGGCGAAAGACGTGGCGTTAGTACAAGGAATTGAGACTCTATATCTTGGGAGGCCTAGAGAGGTGTTGACAATTGAGAGGTTCTTCAGCCGCGACGTTATGTCTATTCACTTGAAAGAAGACCTCCCGCCCTTTGGGAAAGCAGGCCGGCCTGGGAGTTGGAAATTTATTCAATTGTCCACAGAGCCGTTAGATAGAAAACAACTAGAGGCTATTGTAAGAGAGCTCGTGGCGGAGGCGTCCCGCCTAGGTCCGAGGACGAAGATTGAAATAAGGAGGCCCCACTCCCTAATAATACAACACAAAGAGTATAGAATAGTGGTGGTGTTCCCCCCAGTCTCTGAGAGGTTAGAAATAACCGCCACGAGGCCGGTGGTTCGAAAAAAAATTGAAGACTACGGCCTAGACCAACGGGTTTTAGAACGGCTAGAAAAAAGCGCAGAGGGTATATTAATCGCGGGGGCGCCGGGGGCTGGGAAGACTACTTTCGCGCAAGCCCTGGCCGAGTTCTACTTAGCTAGAGGTAAAGTGGTAAAGACTCTAGAGTCTCCAAGAGATATGGTGCTGCCGCCTGCGATTACACAAATATCGAAGAACTTAGCCACTTCTGAAGAAGTCCACGACTTACTCCTCCTCTCAAGGCCCGACTATACGATTTTCGATGAGATGAGAGATACTGCAGATTTTCAACTATATGTAGATTTGAGACTAGCCGGCGTCGGGATGGTGGGTGTAGTACACGCTACCTCTCCCATAGATGCAATTCAGCGCTTTATTAGAAGAGTAGAGTTGGGAATGATACCGTCTATTATTGACACAGTTATTTTTATGAGAGACGGCGAGGTGAAGAAGATATATGCCTTGTCTATGGTAGTAAAAGTACCCGCCGGCATGAGAGAGGAAGACTTAGCACGCCCAGTGATTTTAGTAAAAGACTTCTTGACAGACGAGGTAGAATATGAAATATATGTTTTCGGCGAAGAGACATTTGTAGTGTCTGTGAAAAAGACAGAGGAGAGAACGCCGAGTCGAAAAATCTACGCCATGGTTGTCTCAGCTCTGAAGAGATACGTGCCCCCCAATGAGATTAAATTAGAAGAGAGAGACGGCGTCGTAGTAGTGAAAATACCCGAGGAATACCTAGGCGTAGTCTTGTCAAGAGGCGTTACAAAATTAGAAAAACTAAGGAAAAAACTCTCTGTCAATTTTAGAATCGAGCCGAGGTGATGTGTTAAAAATCGTTAACTACTACGACTCAATAGCGCCGCGTTACGTCGACGAATACCTCAAAGTGAAGTACTACCGACTACTATACCAAAAACTAGGGGAAGCCGTCGATAAATATATCAAAGGTGGGATGTGGGTTTTAGACGTCGGCGCCGGCACTGGCTTTTGGAGTCTATATATGAAGAAGAGGGGGGCGAGAGTTGTGTCTCTAGACATATCAAATAGATTGTGTAAGTGTGAAGATAAATTAGTATCAGACGCGGCGTTTCTCCCCAGCGCAGTGGAGAAATTCGACGCGGTGACAGCGCTAGGCAGTGTGTATAACCATATAGAAGACGTCCCGACCGCCTTTAGAAAAGTCTCTTCTGTATTAAAAAGGGGGGGATATTTATCACAGATATAGACAACGCCGTATGCCTCGACATGTTGTACGAATATATATTATTCCAAGGCCTGGGCAAACTTTTCCAAGCTTTGAAAAAGGGAGTTGTAAAAGGCAGTTGGGAGTCTATAGATGGAGAAATACCATTTAACTACTACAGCTATTTCTATGTAAAAAACGCCTTGAGACAAGCCGGGCTAAGGCTAGTAGAGGCGAGGCCCATATACCTACTCCCCCCCATCCCCACTAGACTACTCCAAAGAAAATTTACAAAATTCTTTGAGAAACTAGACGTATTGAAAAAATTGGCGCCTCTTGCCACTACAATCATATATATAGTCACAAAGGCTTGATTAAAATTGACTAGGCGCAGTCTAATAAGGCCCCCACATTTAAGACTTTATGTAGCGGGACGTAGGTATGAGAGAGTAGACAATATGATGGTCTGTAGTCAAATGTCTAGAGTTGTATAAGTAATGTATCATAGTCGTCAGGTAGATATATATATGGGGGTGGCTTCATCGAAGAGATAAGCCTCATGTGTAGATCTTTAGATGGATATCTAGAGCTGATGTGAGTTAAGATTAATACATTTGCCTTTAGTGTCTTTGCAGCCTCTACGGCATCTAACACAGTGGAGTGACCCTCTTCGTGTGCCCTCTCTGGATCTACGTCGTCGGCAAATGTTGCCTCGTGTATTAAGACATCTACAACGCCTATATTTCGCCACGCGGCTGGACACGGCGCAGTGTCGCCAGAGTAGAATAAGCGGCGGTATCTCTTATGAGTTGGATCAGCCACATCCTCCGGCCGTATCACCCTCCCATCAATCTCCACAGACTCACCCCTAATTAAACTCGTTAACGCCCACTTGGGGAGCCCCGCCGTCTTGCTCAAATCTAGTTTATACCCAACGTCCCACTCAAAAAGCCACCCACAAGTGTCGATTGTATGACACATATTGACACACGTGATTTTAAGCCTGCCTAACTCTACTGAGTCGTAGACGTCGCCTATTTTTTTCAATACGCCGTGGGCAGACTTGGGGGCTAGGATCTTAACCCTCCCGCCTAGAAACCTATTGGTCACGACTAGGCCGGGGAGCCCTAGGTAGTGGTCTTCGTGCATGTGTGTAATTGCCACTAATGTAAGTGAGGCTGGCGAGACGCCGATTTCTAACAATCTATATTGCACTCCCTCGCCTGCGTCTAGTAAGATTCTATTCCCCAGCCAATCCTCTAAATATATGGCGGGCAGCATTCTATCTGCCCTAGGCACTGCGCCGCCGGTGCCGAGAAATATCAACTTAAGTAGAGGCACTTTAGAATTCTCCTAGGGCTATAAAAACTCAACAAATTTAGGGTAGTATCAACGCTATAGTAATACTTCTCAAAGCCGCTACGAATAGGCTCTTTTACTAATATCAGTTTTTCTTAATTCGCCGCCTATTTAGTGGCCACGGCGCAGTTTTAAGCCGCTTGGATAACAGCCCCACAGTTTTAATTAGTTCTGGCTACGTTTGAAAGTCGGGGCATATAAAAAGATAGGTTTTTGTCTATTGCATACGCCCGCCACTCTTCCTCTATATAACAAGTTTTTAAATTGACAGAAGGCGTGGATATGAAGCCATATAGATATGACGAAGTTTAGACTATGAAACTTGTCATAGGCCAGACTCCTAGATTTAACTCATATAGAGAAGGGGCTAGGTGGGTGGCAGACCGCCTAGTGTCTGGAGACGTCTTAGTGCTCCCGGAGTATTGGACAGGTGTCTTACCCCTTGACGTAGATCAATTTAGAGAGTTTATCACTACGATGTCTGAAATAGCTGCGTCGTTAGGAGGGACATTAGTGGCAGGTGCTGTAGCTGTAAAATTCGGGAATTTTGTAAAGACAGTGTGTCCAGTGGTAGATAAAGACGGCTTATTGGGCTATGGCGAGAAGATATTCCCATCAGCCGCCACAGGGGAGAGAAAGTGGGTGTCGAAAGGCGAAGAGATCGTAATTTTCAAAGCCGCAGAGTGGACGATTGGGTGTTTAGTCTGTGTAGACTTAGTATATCCCGAATTGTCTCGGTCTCTGGCCCTGGCGGGCGCAGAGGTGGTGGTCAACCCGGCCAGTGTCACTCAAGACAGATTGGGACTCTGGAAGTCGTTGGGCATCGCGAGAGCGTTTGAAAACTCTATATACATAGCCTCTGCGCTAGGGACTGGGTATTTTTACAAAGACGGGAGGCCTGCAGCTGGGGGGTCTTACATAGCTAGTCCCAATGGCTACGTCGTGGAGTTTGGAAGAGAGGCAGGTATATACGTAGGTAGTTTATCAAAAGAGGAGATTCTATACGCCAGAGAGAGAAGGAAGTATTTAGACGACGTCAAGATTGGACATAGATTTAAAATTATAAATCTACGACGCTGACATGGAGATCTGTCTAAGGCCTGTGGGGTATGTAGAAATCGGCATACCTAAGACTGGCTTTGTCGACAAATTTAGCTTTGTGTCTACTATAAAAATCTACGACGAATTTATAGAAGGCCTGAAAGGCTTAGATGAATACAGCCACGCTTTTGTTTTGTGGTATTTCCATGAGGCGCCCCCGCCCCGTCTAACAGTTAGGCCTTGGAGGAGAGAAGATATGCCAGAAGTCGGGATTTTCGCCACCCGTTTTTCTCCCAGGCCGAATCCCATAGCTTTGACAATTGTAAAACTTGTAGAAATAGACCCACCCAAGATTAAAGTTATGGGTCTAGACGCTTGGAGTGGAAGCCCAATTCTAGACATAAAACCCTACGACCACCTCGACGTAGTGAACGAATTTAGAGTCCCCGATTGGTTTGAAGAATTCTTTAGAGAAAGAATGGGCGAGATCCCCCAGTGGCTAGGCCCCAAGCGTCTAAATCAACGTTAGTTGACGTAGTAGTTTTTCTAACTCAGCCTTGTCTTTATCGTCTATAGGCGGCAGAGGCTCTCTTGGAGGCCCCATGTCTATTTTATGTACTAACTGCGTGGCGACTTTATACAAAGTTGGCCACTTGCCCCCCAGCTTGCCCACCAAGCCGCAGCCCCCCATAAAACGCCACAGCGGCATTAATCTATTGTGTAGCTCAATAGCCTCTGCCACTCTGCCCTCTTTTACTAATTTATACTGCTCTAGAGGCAGTTTCCCAAGGAAGTTGGGGCCCGCCAACACTCCGCCGTGTGCTCCCATTATTAACGAGGGGACGAATAACATATCTACTCCCTGAAGCACAGCTATTCTCTTGCCAAGTAGGTGGATTAAATCTAAGTGGTATCTAAAGTCGCCGCTGCTGTCTTTCACCCCCACTACTTGGCTATATTCATTAGCCACGAGTTCAAAAACCTCAACGGGTATGTTATAGCCAGTGGCGAGGGGAATAGTGTATAAAATAACTGGCATATCTACCTTATCTAAAACTTTTTTAAAAAAGGCGTAGATAGCGGCCCAGTCGTATTGAATATAGTACGGGGGGGTTATCAATAAAATATCTACCCCCACGTCTCTATACCTCTTCGCCAATTCGATAGTAGATACGTGGTCGCCCGTCCCCGTCCCCCCCACGACTTTTGTTTTTCCAGACGCTATTTCTTTTGTCAAAGCCATTACTCTAACTCTTTCTTCAATAGACAACTTTGTCACCTCTCCCGTGGACGAAGTTGGAAAAACTCCGTGGTAACCAGTTTCTACTAATTTATTAATAAGTATAGACAAGCCCTCATAATTCACCTCTTCTTTTGTAAAAGGCATTACAGTTGCCGCTATGACACCTTGAATCATATATGGGGTAACTATCTCGCTTTTATACTTTATGCACTACAACTTACATTAAAAATTTTTATAGAGTCGAAATAAGGCCTATTGTGAGTCCCTATATAGTTTTATTAAAGCCGAGAGTAATATGGCTTCTCATCCTCGCCGCCTTAGCTGGCTATATGTATGCAAGCCCCACAATAGACCTTGTACATCTACTCTACCTAACACTAGTGGCTTTTTTATCCACTGGCGGCTCCGCGGCGTTTAACCACTACTGGGAGCGAGACATAGACTCTCTAATGACCCGCACTGCCAAAAGACCCCTCCCCACCGGCTCCGTCACTCCCAGCTCTGCCCTTGTGTACTCTCTAGCTCTGTCTACAATAGGCATCGGCCTGGGCTTTGCGTTACTCCCCCCACTCTCCGCGGCGTTTGTGGCGCTGGGCTGGGCGTTCTATTCTATCATATACACAATACTACTGAAGAGGAGGACGTGGCTTAATATAATTATAGGGGGGTTCGCGGGGAATGCCACTTTCCTAGGCGGTTACGCACTAGGCCGCGGCACAATAGACCTAGAGGCTGTGTTACTGTCTTTTATAATCTACCTCTGGATACCAGCCCACATATGGTCACTTGCGTATAAGTATAGAGACGAATATAGAAAAGCCGGCGTCCCCATGCTCCCCGCGTTAGTAAAAGAAGAGACCTCTATAGTCTTGATCTCTATTCTAAATATAGCCAGCGCTATTTACGCAGTGTTTTTATACCTATACTTCGTGGGGGTGGCTTATTCGATAGTGTTAGTGGCAGCGGCTGCGGCGGCGGCGTTAGTTACTAGTATATACGCCTTGGTGAAAAAAACAGATGACGCCATGTGGAAGATGTTTAAAGCCACCAGCCCCACCTTGGCGTTGTTCCTACTTGCACTTATATTAACTAGGTAGGAGGCGGCTCTAGTTTAATCTCCTCTTCTCTATACGACTTATATACAACGTATATTAGAGTTAGTAAAGTAATCAACCCAGAGGCCGTCAGTATGTTGAAGACACGGGTGACAAACGCAGCCGTTACTAGGCCAAATAGCCACAAGCCATAGTTTGGCACTTTTCGATAAATAACCGCCGGGATGAAGTAGGGCACACACAATACAGACATAATAACTGCGAAGCTCATATAGAAAATATGGTGGTCTAACGGGGCT
>JAWBJM010000060.1:0-9028 GCA_038832545.1 Pyrobaculum sp. | reverse complement strand
ACAGCTATATATATTTGTCAAATTGTTGATATATATTAAAATAAATAGTTTATTATATATGATTATAGATAATTTTTTATAATAGCTAAATTTATTCTCTATAACTACAATTAATAATAGCTGTTTTATTAATATCAATCTTTTTAATCTTTGTCTATCTAACGACGAGAGAAATGTCCGCCACGGCTCCACTGTCTACAAAAGAGGTGGCAACTCCTCAGAATACTACGTCTGTAGTGTCTAGATGTCCTTGGCACTCCCATGCCTATGTCTAGACGCCACGCCGCAGAGGCTCAACAACCCTCTGGGGGCCGTGGCCGTGGTAAATTGGTTTAATGACAGAGGCGGTTTGGACTGCGGGGGTAAGAAAGTAAAGATTAGGCTAATATATAGAGACAGCGAGTCTAAGTTAGAACTGGCGCAGAGCTTGACGGAGACTTTAGTGACTAGAGATAGAGTCCACTTTTTGCTAAGTCCATACGGCTCAGACTTGGCGATTGGTGTTTCGCCTATTGCTGAGAAATACGGTGTCTTGATGGCAGTGGTGGGAGCTGCGTCTGATATAATTTTCCAACAGGTCTTTAAGTCGTAATTGGCGTCGCCGCCGTGGCTAGTCAATACATGGCGCCTGTGTTAGATATGGTAAAGGCTGCGGACCCAAACGCGAGGATAGTGGCTATTCTCTATAGAGACAGCGAGTTTAATAGAATGGTGGCCGAGGGCGCGAAGAAATACGCAGAAAAACTTGGGTTTGAGGTGGTGGCCTATGAGGTGTACCCAGCCACTCCTAAGGACTTGACGCCACAGATTCTAAAAATAAAAGCCGCCAATCCATATCCGCAATTTCGCTAGTGGAACATAGAGTGAGGGCTGTGGCTAGACTAGCCCAGTAATGCACCAAGGGAAAGTAATATCAGAGGGGCCTCCAGAGGTGGCTCTTAACGACCCTAAAGTGGTGGAGGTTTATCTAGGGAGGCCATGGCGCTTGTAGTAGAGAAGTTAGAGTCGGGCTACGGCAAGTTGAAAATTCCCAAGGCTAAGAGAACGCCGTGGTCAAAAGGCCAAGACTCTCAGCGGGGGAGAACAACAGATGTTAGCCATCGGCAGAGCTTTAATGTCTAGGCCTAGGCTATTGATGATAGACGAGCCGAGCGCTGGGCTGGCCCCTAAGGTAGTGGCAGATCTCTTCGACACTTTGAAAAAAATCAGTGGCGAGGTGTCTATATTATTGGTTGAACAAAACGTCGCAGCTGCATTAGAGATTAGTCAATATGCATACGTCTTAGAAAACGGCCGTATAGTTATGGAGGGGCTTGGCGAAGAGTTGGCAAAGAGTGATTATATAAAGAAGACTTATCTAGGGCTGTAGCCGGAAGGGTTTTCCCTCTTGGAGGATTTTGTCTGCAATGTCTGGGGCTTTTTCTCTCAACTCCTTGGCTATAGATTCGAGAAACGCCACTTCTTCTTTTTGGTTCCTCAACTCGTCGGGCAACATCCTCGGAATTTCTTCAATTATGGGGTACCACCTGCCGCAGCTGGGGCAGTATATCACGCCCGTCTCTATCTCCCACTTGTGACACTCTTCACATGGCAACGCCTCTGGCTTTGGGTGTTCTTTTATCTTTATGTCTCGGTAGGCGCAGTACTCTTCACAAAAAGGCTTACGGGGCCAGGTGTACTGCCTCTGGGGGTGTTCAGTCCTCTTTAACACCACGAGGCGGAGTGGAAAAGTCTTGTCGTAGGGACACGCCAAGACGTCCATAAGTCTATATTTCATAACGGCAACTATCTCTACCTATATATCAATTTCGCCTAATATTTCTACTACTGAACTATGTTGATGTTTTTGTACAGTTTGTAGAATGTTGGGGATCTGGGGGGCTCTCTTGAGTGTAGTACTACCCACGCGTTGACTAGGGCGCGGTATTCAAAACTTGTGGAGAGTCTTTGGTAGAAGTCGTCTAGCGCTGGGAAGCCCGTATTTTTTAGAAATGTGTAGAGTGTGTGTAGGTCTTCCAGCGTGGCCTTCGCCCTGCCGAAGTTGACCACGCGGTTTGTCACATGTCTCTCGCCCCCGCCTGGTAGCACCACTTTGCCGTATGCCGCCTTGAGCCGCCAAGTGGCGCTGTCTGTACTGTCGACGCCGATCTTCGCCAAAATCGGCGTGACCGATGGGCTGCCCAGCCCCAGCACGTGTAGCCTACCCCGGTAGACTCTCCTAGTCTCTGCAATTAGCCACATGGCGTACTCTCTAGACCCCCGAGGCGCCCCCCTGGTAATTAAGACGTACGGCACGGCGCCCCCCACGGCCAAGACGGGGGCGTCTAGGTAGAGCTCTAAGTATTTAAAGTAGAGCCTGGGGTCGCGGTAGATATGTACTACAGGAACCACCGCGTCGCCCAACGCCTTTTCCAACTTGAGCCAGTTACGGTAAGTCTGTCTAAACTTCTTCTCAGCCACGTGGGGAGGGTCGGCTGGGGAGGGAGGCACGTCGAGAGATAGATAAAACTCTACATCTACCCCACGATAGATTTCTAACACATCCCCCACGTCCACCGCCAAGCCCCTTTTCAAGATTTGGTACCCGCCAGAGTCGAGCCAGAGCTCCCCCTCAAACCCCAGCCTACTCCGGAGGTCACCCCTCGCCTCTAATACATTTACCATCACGGCAGGTACAGTAAAATAAAGCCACGGCCGGGGCACAGCGTTTATAGGCGTGCCGAGGACAATCTTCACTTTTATTTTAAACAATGGCTATATAAAACAGTCAGGTGGGGTGGGGTAAAAGTTTCAACATACCTGCGTGAGATAATATCAGTTAGGGCTAAGTCTCTTCACATATCTACTCCTGCCGAATTCATCACCTAATGTATATTTCCCCCCAGTTATATATAATCATGTTGTTAATTATTGTCAAGTCCGACGACGTCCAATATGTAAAAAAACTATGGAGGAAACTCCCAGGCTTAGAGATAGCCGACGGAGTCTACTTAACTTGGGCCACTAGAGAGAAAGTTAAAAAAGCCGTGGGGGATGTGAAAGAAGAGATTATTAAAACTTGGGACGCCGGGGGGAGGGGGCCGCTTTTTGAAATAGCCGTAGTAGAGCTCACAGAGCAACAATACAACGAAGTTAGGCACATGGCCAAGTCAGCGATAGAACGCCAAGCGGCTGCTCTAACAGAGGAAATAGACCGGCTACTTCAAAAAATCCGCTCTTCTAGAGACAGACGCCTGGCCGGGTGGTACCGCGACGTGGCTAGGCGCTACCAACGCCTCATAGACGCCTCATTAGCTTTGGCAGTTGAGCCAACAGCTGTGGGGAAGTTGAAAGAGAAGTGGAAAGAATTGACTCTAGAGGCCGGGCGGTTGTTTAAATAGCGACTACCTCTCTCCCCTCTACAAAGCCGATTAAATCTCTATGTGAGACTCTCTTGACTAAAAATTTGTAGATCTTGCCGCTGTCGTATGGCATAGCCACTGCCAAAGCCCTTAGACGCTGGCCTTCTGCAATAGGCGGGGGGCACCTCAGCTTCTCCCAGCCCCATATAGTGGCCATTGAAAGTATCTCCCTCTCCCCCAGCCTCCACCCAGCGGCGGCGGCGTAGGCGTGGAGGAACTTCATCTCGGCCCATGGATCCGGCTCGTTCATAAATACATTGTCTGTGCCAATGAGAGGCTTTAGGTGTAGTAGATAGGGGACGGGCGCCACTCTCCCCACGAAATAGGCGTTGGCCCGGGGGTTGACTACCACAGTCTTATTGTGGGGTATCGACTCGGCCTCTTCTCTAGTGACGTGTACAAGGTGGATTAAGACATCTGCATCGAGTACTTTCAACGCAATTTCTAAATCGCCCCCCTCGTGGCAGTCCGCCGTCTCAGAGACGTGGGTAGAGACGAGTCTATACCTCCGCCTCAACTCTCTCAAGTAGTCAAAGTCGTGGTCTAGAGGAGAGGCTACTTGGACGTTGGGGTAGTCGGGAAAGTCGCCGTGTGCTTCTGAAAACACCACAGCCTCCACACCCCACTCTTTAAACACCTTCTCTACGTCCCGGGGGGCGTACTCTGCGTATATTAAAGCACAGCCTACGCCGTAGCTACGCACTCTCTGAGCCACACTCCTCAACGCCCTTACGTGCCGCCCCCTCTCCACAGCCTTCTTCACTAAGTGGTACTTGACGCCATGCGGCCACCCAACTAAGTCGTCGATGTATAGATCATCTCTATCTAACATCACCACGTCGAGGACGTGGACATGGCTGTTTAACAACTGAGGCATCAATACAACATTTCCCAAATCTACAACAACGCCCCCAGTATACCTCCCAACACCAACTACAACCCCGCCGTCGTCCACCTCCACCACACCGTCTTCAACTACCTCAAGCCCCCAACCCAGGACATATCTAGCTCTATATTTCACACGTATAGATACACGCCATAAATAAAACTCTTACACAATACACAAAAATGTATAATTATTAACATATATATTCAACTAAACATAAATAAAGAAAAAAATATACTTACAATTATAGATCAGTGAAAAATATAAAAAGAGCCCAAAATTTTTTTCATATGAGTACCTATTTTGAAACGTTAGAGAGACAACGCGCAGACGCTTTAAAATTTATTCAAGAAGAGCTTAGCCTTGTGCCTGAGGCCATTGGCGGTTTGTATAGCTATGTAGAGGGGGTGGAGGATGTGACTTGTCTATCTTTGAAAAAACTATATGGTAGGAGAGATAAGGCTAGGGCGCCGGTATGATGGACAGACGTAGTTTTATAAAACTAGCCGCGTTGGGCCTCGCCGCACAGCCGGCGTTTGCGCAGTGGCAAGTGACGAAGGGGACTTGGAGACTGGGGGAGACCGGGGGGAAGGCTTTAGACAAAGTGTCTATTGTGCCGGCTGTTTGTCCATACTGTGGCGTGAGTTGTAGTATAGATCTATACACCGACGGTAGTAAGATCGTGTGGTCTAGGGGGTCTGTGGAGTCGCCGATTAACTTTGGAACGTTGTGTTCTAAAGGTAAGGCGGCGTATGAATTAGTAGACAACTCAATGAGAGTTTTGTACCCCATGATTCGAACAGGTCCCAAGCCGCCTCCCGAGGAGATACTAAATGCAAAAAGTTGGGAAGAGTTAGAGGCGGTGTTGAAAAGATACCCGCCTCAGTGGAGACGGGTGAGTTGGGACGAGGCTTTTAGATATATTGCGGAGAAGTTGGCGAAGATTTTAGACGAGTGGAGAGCTAAGACCGGCGCCCCGAAGAGGGCAGACGGCTATTACTACGTCGGGCGTGAGGTCCCAGTTCAAGTCATTGGCTCTTCTGTATTGAATATAGAGGAGAGCTATCTCACTCGTAAACTCGCAGCGTTTCTAGGCAGTAGTAATATCGATTCGCAGTATAGGAAGTGTCACTCTTCTACTGTGGCGGGTCTAGCTGTGACATACGGTTGGGGGATTGAAAGCGGCACTTTTGAAGACCTTTACCACTCCGACGTAGTTTTATTCTTCTCAAGCCCCGCCGAGGCTCACCCAGTCTCAATGGCCCACTTCCAAAAGGGCAAGGCTGAGAGAAATACTATATTCATAGTCTTAGACCCGCGCTATAGTAGAACCGCCGCCGTGGGCGATTTATGGGTGCCGTTTAGGTCGGGCACTGAGACGGCTATATTCCTATACATCTTACACTACGCCTTTTTTGAACGTAACCCGCCCATCGACCAGTTAGAGGAATTTAAACGCCTAATGAAGCGTTGGAACGTCACACAAGACGACATAGAGGACTTGAAAGAGTTGTTGAAAGAATACGACTTGAAAACTGTCGCCGAGATCACTGGCACGCCCCCCGAGCTTTTAAAAACAGTCGCCGCAGTATATGTAGAAAATAGTGGAGTAGTGACTGGCCATAAGAAACACGGCGCTGTTCAGTGGGCCATGGGGATTACACAACACACAAACGCCACAGTGAATATCATAAGAGCCATCGCCGTGATGCAGCTACTACTCGGCAACAGTGGCTACCCAGGCGGTGGTGTACATCCATTTAGAGGCTGGACAAATGTACAAGGCACGACAGACGTACAAGGAGGCGGCTTAGGCCCTCTCCCCGGCTACGCCGCGCCGCCTGCCTCTGCCTTTGACGTAAGGCTTTACCAAGATTGGAAATTACAGGGAATGCCAGACGCGTGGTCTTGGGAGGTACCCACGTGGGCTAGAGAAAGGTTTAGAACAACCGCCCCCGACAAAGGCTCTGCCGATTTAGCCAAAGTTTTACAAGTCTATAACTTCTACAGCTGGAGGAGGACTGAGTTGACTTGGGGCCTCTTCTGCGGCACCGTCCCCGAAGATGACCCAGTAAATGGAGTAGTAGTCTGCGACATACCGTTCGGCACGGGTTCTAGCGAAGTCACTGTGATGAGGAGAGCCTTGGCGGGCGAGGTGAAGGCGATGTTTATATTTGGCGAAAATGTAGCAGTGACTAATCCCAACTCTAGGCTAGTCTTCGCGGCGCTGTCTAGCCTAGATCTATTAGTTGTCTCCGACATGTTTGAAACAGAAACTGCCTACTTCGCCGATGTTATACTCCCAGCGGCGTCGTTTGCAGAAAAAGAGGGGACTAAGGTAAACACTGGCACAGTTATGCAGTGGTCTTGGCGGGCTGTCCCCCCCAGAGGCATGTCGAGACCTGACTACTGGATAGTTACCAAGCTCTACCACTATTTGAGGAGATATGGAGCGATCAAACTGCCGAGCGAGGCGTTTGGAAAGTCTTTTGAAGAAGTGAAGATTAAGAGAGGCGGTGTTGTCTATACAATATATAATAGAGAACTCAGGCCTGACTACTCTTGGAACTACAGCGGTGGGTCTGGAGCCGCGGCGCCGGTTTCAGAAATTGAAAGTGAGGTAAATCCAAGAATTATCTACAAAGAGTTGAACTTCAATATGTTGATATACCACGGCATGTACGACCCCATTAGAGATGAATTTAAGGCAATGAAGCGTATCAATGAGTTGAGGAAGCCTGGCCAAATCGATGGGCTGTTTAGCCAAGTGTTTAATGTCTATAAGGATTGGGGCTGGGCGTGGCCTATGAACGTGAGGATTAAGTACACATACGACGCATTGCCGACTGTAGTTGGCAAAAGCGACGTGGTTAAAGCCGCGGGGAGAGAGTGGGTAGTCACCGGCGAGACAGGTGAGTGGATTGATGAATTTACAGGAGAGTACAAACCTGCCTTTATGCCAGGCCACAACTACTGGGTGCCAAGGTCGTTTAAGAGGAGGCTGAGTGGAGTAGCTGATCTATTCGGCGGTCTAGACGTGATGAGGTTTATTAGAACTGGCGAAGTGGTGATACAAGGCAAGTTTGTAATTGAAGAGGGCCTTGTCGACTACGACGAATTTGTAGAGAAGACTGGCATGAAGTATCTATGGGTTAACGATACGTTGTACTGGGACGAGGCAACGGCTAGTCTAAAAGCCGCCTTGAAGAGGCCGTATTTCCCAGGCGGCGATTGGAGAAGCTATAAGCCTAAGTATGAGGAGTTTAGAAATAAGTTGGCTAGCTACTACAGAGAGACTGGGAGCCTTAGAGAGGCTGTGAAGAAAGTTATTGAAGAGATGAAGGGGTGGTATGTAGGTTATAACTTCCAGTGGCCTATCCACACAGAACCTGTGGAGACACCTGTGGTAGAGATGGCTTTGAGATACCCCACATTGGCGTGGATACACTCCTACAACTTAGACGTGTTGTACGAAAGGCCCGACGTCACTAGAGGTAAGCCTGTGGGGGTGGCTTTAGAGCCTAAAGAACTACCCGGCGAAGGCGAGGTTGTGGTCATGACGTCTAATAGATTAACTGAACATATGCACAGCGGCGCTATGACTAGAAACTCGCCTGGCCTCGCCCAACTGGTGCCCGAGCCCTTTGCAATCATCCCCGCCGACCTAGCAGCCAAGATCAATGTCTCTAGTGGAGACTACGTAGAGATAACGACTGCGAGAGGATCTGTGAGGTTAAAAGCCGTGGTGTCTAGAGCTCAGATGACTACCAAAATCGGCGGCGTAGAGGTGCCTGTGGTGAATGTAGTGTGGGCGTGGGGCTTCAAGGGGTTGGTGACTGGGCCGCAGAGTAATTTACTTGTGCCAGACGTAGTTGACGTAGTCACTACAATACAAGAATCGAAAGCATGGATGGCAAAGATTAGAAAGGCGAGGCTATGACGGCGGCTATGGGATTCGGGGTGTTAGTAGATATTGACAAATGTATAGGCTGTAGAGGGTGTCAAGTGGCGTGTAAAGATTGGAACGGCCGCGCAGTGGTAATTTCACCATCTCCACGTAGCTGGGCGGCGCCTATAGACTACACTGCAAACGACTGGAAGATTGTAAAGTTTAGAGAGGGAGAGGCCGAGAAGAGAGTTGGAACTCTGTCGTTTAGACAGCCTGATCTAGCCGCCGTTCCGTTAAATTGTCTACACTGTGTCGACCCGCCGTGTGCGAGAAATTGCCCCGCTAGAGCTATTGAGACGACTAAAGAGGGCGCCGTGGTGATTGTAAAAGATAAGTGTATTGGCTGCGGCTACTGCGCCGCCAGTTGTCCCTTCGACGTGCCGAGGAGAGGGGACGACGGCAGATTCTACAAGTGTACATTCTGTGTAGATAGATTACAAAACGGCCAGAGGCCTGCCTGTGTAGAAGTGTGTCCAACTGGAGTGTTCACCTTTGGCCGTCTTGAAGAGATTCAAAAGATGGCGAGGAATGAGGCCTTGAAGGGCAGGTTGGTATATGGGCTAGATGCCAGTGGCTACATCGGAGGATCCACGAGGTGGATCTTTGTGGCATCTCCAAGAAAGTCTTTTGCAATTAAGGAGGAGTTCCCCAGCGACCAGAAGGTAGCTGAGATGGAGTTGAGAGAGCAATTAGCAAAAATTGCCTCTCTGGCGCTGCCTGTCGCCGCCGTCGGCGTCGCGGCGTTGGGCCTAGCCGCCTGGCGGAGTGCCACATTCTCAACAGCTTCTTCGG
>JAWBJM010000059.1:0-9085 GCA_038832545.1 Pyrobaculum sp. | reverse complement strand
AAAGCACCTGGTATAGAGCCGGTTCCACCAGCAGCTATAGTATCAATATTACCTGTATCTTTGGAATTTGTGTAGGCTCTATCTGCCCCTCTCTCGCTCTTCTAACGATGACTACAGCCTCCATCACGTCGTTTATATCTTCGCCAATGATGACGCCCCTAGGCACTGCAGATAGTCTATGTCCACTCCTCCCGACGCGTTGAAGTAGGCGTGTTACTTGGTGCGGCGAGATGTATTGAATAACGAGGTCTACATGTCCGATGTCTATACCCAATTCAAGACTTGAGGTGGCTATTACAGACTTGAGATCTCCCCTCTTTAGCCGCTCCTCTACAGACAGCCGCACCATTTTAGAAAGAGAGGAGTGGTGTACGGCGACTTCGAGGTCTTTGTATAGATATGAAAGTCTAAACCCTAGGAGCTCTGCCATACTTCTCGTATTTACAAAAATTAAAGTGCTTCTATTTTTTTCTACTAAGTCTTTTATATACCTTAATCTCGCCACAACGTCTGGAAATAGGCCCGTCTCTTCTCCCACTTTAATATCCACCTCTGTTGGACTTGGCTTTACGACGTCTAGTTTCATATATCTTGTAAAACTCACCATGACGATTTTAAAAGGCCTACCCTCGCCTACTAAAAACTTCGCCACTTCCACTGGACTCCCCACTGTGGCTGAGAGTCCCACGACTTGTACATCTCTACCAATGTAGTATCTAAGCCTCTCTAAAGCAATACTTAGTTGAACGCCTCTCTTGTCTTCAGCCAATTCGTGGACTTCGTCGACGATAACCCACCTAAGCTCTTTGAGGTGGTCTAGAAGCCTTCTACCGGTTAGAATAGCTTGTAACATTTCAGGCGTTGTAATTAAGACATGTGGAGGAGACTTACTCTGTCTCTGTCTGTCGCTTTTGTCAGTATCTCCATGTCTAACGTCTACTCTAAAGCCGAGTCTCTCCCCCCACCATTTTATTCTATCAAGTAGATCTCTGTTTAATGCACGTAGTGGAGTGATATAGAGTATGTAGATACCTGGTCTGTCTGTATTTATGTTTAACATGAGTGAAAATATTGGCAGAATAGCAGCCTCAGTCTTCCCACTACCTGTGGGTGCTATTATGAGTACGTTATTGCCGGCCAAAATCTCGGGTATGGCCAACTTCTGCGGCTCTGTCGGCTCTGTAATCCCCCTCTCTCTCAGGGCTTCAACTATAGACGGATGGAGTAAGTTAAAGACCACACAAAACAAAACGTTTATTAAATTATTTACTCGTGGACATGTGACTACTCGGGCGGTGTTTTTATTGTTAATACTGACGGCTTTCGCCTACGCCACCACTCTTGTAGTAAACGGCACTGTGAAATACACCGCCTTTGTGAAAAACAATACGGTAATTATAGAAAACGACACAGTAGAGATACCGCCTGTTAGATACACCTGGGACTATAATAATACATATACAGTGTTCGGCATTTATTACGCAAACAGTGTATGTACTATCAGCTACTGGCCTAACGCCCCCAGGTTCTATATACAATGCCCAGTAGGCACAGACTTTGTGATAGTGGCTGTAAAAGACCCAAAGGCGAAGGTCACGTGTAGAGTAAGAAATACGCCACTTCAGCCTAGAAATCAACATGATTACGTACTAATATTTCAAACTAGAGACCTCGGCGTAGAATGCGAGTCGGGCTACCCCCCGAATGTGTCAGTACCTAGCTCTATATTTGGAGTCTTGGCGGGGCTCACCGCAACAACCGCCGCGATATTAATTGCGTTGGGGTTCTTTTTACTTCGCCGAGCTCTCTTCAAAAAGTAGTATTAAAGTCTTTTCAGTGACCATGCCGAGCACTGCAGTTCCCTCTTCGTTTACTACAGGTACACCGCCTACGTCGTATTCAACCATTTTTTTAATAATATCTACTATAGAGTCGTTAGGTCTTGCTAAAAAGATGGGGGACTTAGCTATATTAATGGCGTAGTTATTTACAACTTCGTCAACCTCGCCCTGTCTAATCTTGTCAACCGTCTCGTCGTCCGCGAAGTATTTCAAAACATCTTTGGCGTGTAGCATAGCCACAACTTTACCCATGTCGTCTACTATAGGGTACCTCCTAAATTTATAGATAGTAATCCCCTCTAATACATCAAGAACAGTAGAATACGGCGTAAGCACATAGACTATCCTTGTCATAACTTCTTTTACTCTATGTGGGAAGTCTAGCGTAGATGCTAGCTTTAAAACATCCCACTCTGTGAATATGCCCACTAATCTACCTGTCTCGTCTACAATTGGCATAGACCCAAAGTTGTGGCGGAGAAATAGTGAGATGACCTCACCCAGCGGTGTCGAAGGCCTTGCCGAGACTACGCTACGCGTGCCAATCTCAATGACGTTTTTCATATATATATCACTATATAAAGAGCCTTCAGTAGATCTGTCACTAATCCACGAATAAATTGCGTCTAATACATCTAGCATTGTGACAATTCCAACTAGTCTATCACCGCGTACAATAGGCAATCTCCTAATATCTAACTTCACCATTGTCTTCATAGCGTTTAAAACCTTCTCTTTCTCCGACACAGTAACTACGTTTCTTGTCGCGAACTCAATCACAGGTCTGTTAAATAGGTCCACAAAGATCTATACACATCGAGATTTAAATAAATTATCTATTAATTAAACGCTCGGCGAGTTTTCTAAAGGCCTTTGCTCTATGTGAAATTCTATTCTTCACAAATTCGCCAAGTTCGGCGTATGTGTATGTCTCACCCTCTGGCATAAATATGGGGTCGTACCCAAACCCGCCAGAGCCTCTAGGACTATCTACAATATACCCCCACGTCTCGCCTTCAAAAACTTCGACCTCCCCCCCTATACATATAGCAGCTGCGCATACAAATTTAGCGCGGCGGTTAGAGACGCCTTCTAGAAGTCTCAACACGCCTTTCAGTCCAATAGTCCTATATACATATTCGGCGTACGGGCCCGGAAAGCCGCCTAAGGCCTCTATATATAGACCTGTGTCTTCAACCACGACATAATCGCCATAGATTTTACACAGCCGTTCCGCCGCTGCCGATGCGATGGCTTTGACGTCGTCATGTTGAATTTCTAACTTCTCTGCGTCTAGTCTATCCACTCCTATCCCATAAGGCTCTAAAATTTGTGAAATTTCTAAAAACTTGTGTAGATTATTTGT
Organism: Pyrobaculum sp.; assembly: GCA_038832545.1. Taxonomy (GTDB): domain Archaea; phylum Thermoproteota; class Thermoprotei; order Thermoproteales; family Thermoproteaceae; genus Pyrobaculum. The sequence continues at coordinate 5,878 of JAWBJM010000059.1, read as the reverse complement.
AACAATTTTAATACGCATTAAAGGCCCATGTGGCTCTTCACCCTAGCCAAAAGCTCGTGTTCAGGTGGCACACCGACGAATTCTACCTCTCCAAGACCTGCGTCTTCAGATTGTAAAATTACTGTAGGCACGCCGGTCACGCCGTATGTATCTGCTATGTCGGGGTTTTCATAGGCCTCTACAACTACTGAGATTACTTTTCCCTTACTCTCATAGGCGAACATATTCGCCAACAGCGCTGCGTATGGACAATATGGACAACTAGGAGTGACTACTGTCAACACGTAGACTCTCTTAGGCGCTGACTGAGCTAAATTAGATAACTCAGCCCTAGTCTTCTGCCTCAGCCCAGTTCTACCCGTGCTAAGCCTCACTATCGTCTCTATAAAGGCTCTGACTTCTTCTCCCATGGGAGCACCTAAATAACGTATAAATCCGTCTCCAAAATATATGGAGGGGACTCTATGTGTCTCTACTCCAAATCTTTTAAATACATCTTGGTTATTTATATAGTTGTATTTATTCACTTTCAATTTGCCAGGCGGTGCCAATTGAGTCAAGAGGTCGAGAAGTTCCTCAGTTGGGATACACCAATTTGTCTCTCTACCGGCGCATTCAGGACTTGTGAAGAAATTAACCTCTACTGAGTTTTCCATTTGGCTTAACATTTCTTTTATAATTTCTTTAGTCTCTTCATCTACTTCTATATGAGGCACTTCTTCGGGTCCGCCAATAGGCACAGCCATGTGGGTTTGTCGAGATGGATATATTAAACTTATCTCTTCTTTTTAGACTTCTTTTTACTCTTTTTCTTCTTCTTCTTTTTCTTCTTTGTACTAGATGTGGCAGCCGCCTTATTGATAATTTCAAAAATTTTATCTACAAGACCCTTATATTTGTTTTCAATCCTTTCTTTAACTTCTTCTATAGTCACTTCAGATTGTTGACGCCAGATAGATAAGTCTAAAATAAATCCATAGCCTTCTACAAATCTCCAGGGGTCTAAAGTCTGTTCTCTCAACTCTCTAATCACTGATGGCGATGCCTTTTTTTCATACGGAATAACAACGAATAAATAGCCTAGTTCAGTATCTTCCACAACCTGTAGCTTACCTCTCTCTCCTAATAGTTCAAATACAATGTTCACAAAGTCGAGAAAAAAAATTATTTATATGTCTGTGGGAGAGTAGAGATTAATTTCTTCACAGCCTCTACACTCTGGTTGAACTTCTCTCGCTCGTCTTCAGTTAACTCAATCTCTAAGACTCTCTCTACTCCCCGCCTCCCTAGCACTATAGGCACTTCTACAGGCACCTCTCTAACTCCATATTCCCCCATTAAAATAACAGAGGCTATAAGAGTCCTCTTGGAGTCTCTTTTCACAGCCTCCGCCATGACTGCCAAGCCGGCGCCGGGGGCCCAGTTCGAAGAGAAGCCCCTCAACTCAGTGATTTTCGCCCCCGCCTTGACTGTCTCCTCTACTATTTCTGCAATTTCTCTCTCTGTGAGTAATTTACTAAGAGGAACTCCATGTACAAAACTCTTCGAAGGGACTGGGAACATACTCTCTCCGTGTTGCCCCAAGACAATTGGGAGGATAGACGCCGGAGATACCCCCAATCTCTTCGCTGCGTAATATGCTAACCGGCCGGCGTCTAACACGCCGCTGAAACCTATTACTCTCTCTCTTGGGAAGCCTGTGGCCTTCCACATTACGTAGGTCATAGCGTCAAGCGGATTTGTGGTTAATATCACGACGGCGTCTTTTGTATATTTCTTAATCTCGACACCTATTTCATAAACAATCTTAGCGTTCGCTTCAAGGAGTTGTTCTCTCGTCATGCCTGGCTTCCTCGGCAGTCCGGCTGTGACTATCACCAAGTCGCTCCCCTCCATGTCGCGGAGATCATTAGAGCCAAGATATTCAACATCTAGACCCAGGATAGAGCTCATATGGTTTAGATCAATAGCCTCGCCTTGCGGCAATCCCTTGACTATATCTATAAGCATAATTTTTGTATCTATTTTCAACATCCCCATAAACGCCGCAGCTGCTGTGCCAACACGTCCAGAGCCCACTATTGTAATCATATTTTCACTTCATTTGAAAATATTAAAACTTTTACAACTACCTTTGTTGAAATTTATATTATAATTTTCCTTTACTAAGTACTCTAGCTGCTACAATAAGTGGGTGCCAGACTGGCGCCGTGTCGGGCATGTAGCCGAGGTCAGAGAAGAAGAGGTCTCCAATGGCGTATTCAGATTGTATAGCCACAGCTGCTATGTCTACATAAGCTGCAGCTATTGGACTGCGCCCCACTACTTGCGCGCCTAGAATTCTACCCGTGCCTTCTTCTGCCACCAGCTTTACATGGACGGTCTCTACGCCAGGCATATAGTGAGCCTTTGTGCGGGCTTTAATCAAAGCGCTCTGAGTCTTAAAGCCGTTTTGAACAGCCTCTTTCTCACTTAGGCCAGTCTTTGCAATATATAAGTCGAAGAATTTCGTCACGGCGGTACCTACGACTCCCGGAAATTTCAACACGCGGCTCTTGACGGCGTTGCCCCCGGCGACTTGTCCTTCTTTATTTGCAGTAGGGGCTAGGGGAATCCACACTCTCTTCCCGGTCACTCTATGCGTCTTCTCTGCCACATCGCCGGCGGCGTAGACGTCGGGGACAGAGGTCTCCATATATTCATTTACGTCGACGGCGCCAGTGGAGCCCAGCCTAGCACCGGCTCTCACAGCCAAGTCTACGTCGGGCCTTACACCCACGGCCAGTACTACTTCATCTACTCGATACTCCCCCCTCTCAGTAACAACTTTTTCAACATGCTCAGCTCCTCTAAACTCTACCACCCCCTCTCCCAAGTGGAGCTCTACTCCTCTGTTTTTCATCTCTTCCGAAACTATTGCCGCCACGTCTTTATCCAAGGCGCCGGGTAGAACTTGGTCAAAAATCTCAAACAAAAGCACTCTCTTTCCCATGTTCAACAAAACCTCAGCCATCTCCACTCCTATGTAGCCCCCGCCTACAATCGCCACGGTCTTTGCCTTTTCTAAATGCCCCTTTAAACTCGGCACCTCTACCGGGTGTCTCATAGTCAAAATGCCCTTTAGGTCAACCCCCGCTATTTTAGGCACTAGTGGCCGTGCCCCCGTTGCGATTACTAATTTATCCCACTGTATCTTCTCTCTAACCTCTCCCCTTGACGCTACTATATACCTCTTGTCTACATCTACATCTTCGACCAATGTGTTAGTCAAGACTTTTATACCACGCTCTTTTTCAAACTCCTCAGGTCTATACGTCATTAAATCTTCATAACTCTTCACCAAGCCCCCCACAGCATACGGCATGCCACAAGGCGCGTGGGTAATCATAGAGGTTTTTTCAATTAATATAACCTCGGCCGATGGGTCTAGCCTCCTGGCCCTCGCTGCGGCGGAGGCGCCGGCAGCACCTCCTCCTATTACTACTACCCTCACCATGTATATCTGACGATGTGCGCTTTTAAATTATTTACAGTTGGCGAAGCTGAGGACAGACTCTACAAATGTTTTAAACTGAGGCGCAGTTAAAAAGCCAGGCGCCACCTCTACGGCTTGTCCATCTACAAATGCGACAGTGGCAGGCGTCCCCATAATCCCAAGAGACACAGCCAACATATAGAACTCCTCTATGTCAACTTTTATGAAATTTGCATAGTCTCTATACATAGACCCCACTTGTCTAAAAATTGGGTCGAACATCTGACAATATGGACAAGTCTTTCCGAAAAACATCACAAAAGCCACTCTACAGCCAGAGACAGCCTTTTTAAATTGTTCATTATGTCTAACAACATAGCCGGGCATGTAGCTGACAGTACAACACTTCGGGGCCCTCCCCCGACCAGATAGCTCAATCGCCTTCTTCCAAATCAGCCTATCTATGTCGTCCACGACAAACGGCTACGTTTTTAATTTATAAATGTTAAAAGATTTACAAATGGCCTTCGACCCAGAGGCAGCCGGCGCGGTGGCTATTAGAGTCCTACGATTCATTAGAGTAGAACATACAATATTTACACTTCCCATGGCCTACGCGGCGGCTTTATTGACGGGGGGCGTCTTAGACATGTGGAAGGCCTTGTTTATAGGACTCGCAGTCTTTGGCCTAAGGACCGCTGGTATGGCTTGGAACAACATAGCAGACTACCCCATAGATAAACTAAACCCTCGGACACAGGAGAGGATGTTAGTATCGGGTAAAATAACCTTTAGACAAGCCTTCGGAGTATTCACAACGGGCGTGTTGATATTTGTCACATCCGCCGCGCTGTTGGGGACTTGGCCGCTACTCCTCGCACTCCCCTACCTAGCCGTAGTGTTGACATACCCATATGCAAAAAGAATCCACTGCCTCCCACATCTACACCTCGGCGCCGTCTACGCCCTAGTTCCACTAGGCGCCTCTATAGCCATGTATCCAGAAGATATATTAGAGGCTTTGTACAACACGCCGTGGCTACTACTAATCGCCGCCGCTTTGTGGGTGACGGGATTTGACATAATTTATTCAAAAGCTGACGTAGAGTTCGACAAGGCGCACGGCCTGGGAAGCGCGGCAGCGTGCTACGGTAGAAAAACAGCAGACGTGTTGGCTATCGCCTTACTCACAACCTCGGCCACCCTCTATGTGGCGAATTACCTACAGTACAGCCTCGCCCCACTGGGGCTGGCAGTGACAATTACAGCTGCAGTAATTGAAGTGGCTTCTGCTATAATCGGCGTAAGAGGAGATGTGAAGAGCGGATTTAACCTAAACCTATCGGTAGGGGTTTTAGTACCGACGGGGATATTCCTAGGATTTGTCTAACTCTTAATATGTTCGTAGCCGACGACGTATATGCCGTCGACAACGCCTAGCCCGCCCTCGCGGCCATGTGGCGACGGCCTTTCGTCGCCTCTCAACTCAGTGGCTTGCTGGACGGCGGCGGCGAATCTACTCACTAAATCTCTATCTATTCCCTCAATGATTATATCCTCTTTGCCTTTCACCTCTACTTTAACTCCCTTCGGGATCTCTAACACAATTTTAGACTTCCTACCTAGAAAGTTCTCAATAATTAATTGACTACCCTGGACTTTTATCAACATTGGGAAATGTGTATATATAACTTTGAGTTTATATCTCCACCCCTTAGTCACGCCTAGAAACATATTTCTAAGAATGCCTTTATATGTACCAAGCAAAGCATACTCCCGCTTCCTCGCGCCGAAAACCTCTAACACAATTTTCCCATCTACAATAGACATCACCACTGGCGTATTTCTAAACTCTTTGACTATCTCACCAAGAGGGCCTCTCACTTTTACAACATAGTCAAATGGCCCTGTCCTCTCTATAGAGACTTTAACCCCCTCCGGCACCTCCACCACTTCGCCGCCGTGGGCAACACGCATAGGCACAATCAAGACCTAATATAAAAATTTAAAGTCTTGGTGGGCCCGCCGGGATTTGAACTCCCGGGGGTCTATCCCCACCCGGGACCTCCCGGTGTCTCAGGCAAATTAGCCATATCAGCCGGGCGCTTTGGCTCGACTAGACGTCGCCTAACCGGGCTAAGCCACGGGCCCCGTGCTAAAACTCACAGAGGCTTATAAAATTTTCTCCCACGTCGACTAGGGGTGTGGAACGATAATATTGGTTGCGCTGCGGCGACAACCATGTCTACAGTCGCCTTTTCTACTATATTTCTATAATGTAGGAGAGCGCCGACTTGTATTATTGATATCGGGCATAGAGACTTCGCCTCTACGTAGGCTTCAAATTTTGACGTCTATTTAAAAATACACAACTACATGGGGATCCCGAGTGACATCTCAGAA
>JAWBJM010000058.1:0-9088 GCA_038832545.1 Pyrobaculum sp. | reverse complement strand
AAGCCTCCTCTGCCACATCTCTAGCTTTTTTTAAATCATACCCCCCGTTGAAAACTGCACCCGTGGCTACGTTTTCTAAAACTGTCAAGTCTGGAAACGGGCGTGGCACTTGGAAAGCTCTCGCCATGCCCATCTTAGCCCTCTTATAAGGCGGCGTTTTTGTAACTGTTATATAGTAAAGTCGAGTGTCTTCTATGGCAACGGCAAAGAGGTACACACTCCCGCAGCTGCCCTACGCGTACAACGCCTTGGAGCCCTACATCGCCGAGGAGATTATGAGACTTCACCACCAGAAACACCACCAGTCTTATGTCAATGGGGCTAACGCTGCTTTGGAGAAGTTGGAGAAGTTTAGACGGGGCGAAGTCCAACAGATAGACATCAGGGCGGTTTTGAGAGACTTGTCTTTCCACATCAATGGCCACGTGTTGCATTCTATATTCTGGCCGAATATGGCTCCGGCTGGTAAAGGCGGTGGCAAGCCCGGCGGCAGAACTGCTGATTTAATAAATAGATTCTTTGGGAGTTTTGAAAAATTTAAAGAAGAGTTTTCACTAGCTGCTAAAAACGTAGAGGGGGTTGGGTGGGCGGTTTTGATATACGAGCCGTTGGAGGAGCAGTTAGTTGTCTTACAGATAGAGAAACACAACTTAATGCACGCCGCGGGTGCACAAGTCTTATTAGCACTCGACGTGTGGGAACATGCGTACTACCTCCAGTATAAAAACGACCGCGGCTCATACGTCGACAATTGGTGGAACGTCGTAAATTGGGAAGACGTAGAGAGGCGCCTGGAGAAGGCGTTGAACGGTCACATCGCGTTGAAAATTTAAACAAATCTAATTTTTTCATGGAGATCCCAGAGGTGGGGGATTTAGATTTTGAAAATTTTACATTCTCCCCCTCCGGCTCTGCGGAGTATAGAATAGACATAGGGAAGCCTTGTAAGGCGGCGGCTCAGGTGAGGATCGATAGTCTACACCTCAAGTGGCCAAGGCTTGTGGCTAAGTCGCTAGTGGTTGTGTACAACTGTGTAGACTTCTGGCCTCACTTCGACGTGAAGACTAAGGCGGTGTCGCTCGGCGGCGTGGTCTACATACTCGTAGACGAGGTGGCTAGACACGCAGAAGAAGACGCAGAGCTGGTCCCCCTCCCCAGAGGGCCGCTTTGGTACCAAATGGCGAAGATTGGCTCTTTCGCCCTTTGTAGAACTATAAGAGAAATACTCAGTATAGACGCCGACTGTAAGACCTACGTCTCTATTTCCTAGCTTTCTTCTTCCGCGGAGCGGGTTTAAAGTAGAGATAAAATAAATACACAGCTGCGCCGAAAAGCGCCAATCTCCCCAGCCAAGCAGCAGCCGCGTCTACGCCAACGCCTTGAGGTCTTACAATCATGGGAAAGACACCCACGTAGGGCACAGCCAGGGCTAGCTTACCTACGATATTTGTCGTGACTAACGGCTCCCCCGCCGCTTGGTCTGGGTAGGGGTTGTTGTCTCCTTTTGTGACCAAGCCGCAGATTTCCTCTCTCTTATCCACTGCTCTGTGGATAACCCAACTGCCCCCCCAGAGGGGGTTTTTAGCCACGTACACCACTACGTCGCCCACGGAGACAGTTCTACACGTGGCCCCCGCGATTATTATAAAGTCGCCCATTTTTAAAGTGGGCTCCATAGAATACGACGACACTACGGCGATAGGCCACGGCACCCCCGTCACAGCGCCGTATATTACTAACGCTGTGACAATTACAATAAACCACAAGAGGTCTTTCGCCCACCCCCTCACGGGTCAAGAGATGGCGGCCACTTTTAAAATTTGTGGCCCTCCATATTCACCTCAAGTGAGTTAGTTATTTAACTAGTAGAAAAGGCGGCTTTTATGAGGACAAAAGTATTTGTGGCGGCCGCGCTGCTGGCCCTAATGGTGGCGGCAGCTGTGGTGTACGCACACGGCGGCGCATATGGGAAGAAAGGCCCGTGGCGAGACTCAACATGGAACGCCACAAAGAGCCAGTGGCTAAACGCCACGTGGACTGTCGACACTAGGCAGATAAAGATAGTGGGCGAGGGCATTGAGGCTTCTCTAGACGTGGAGGTAGTGGCTAAAGACTGGAGCCGTGGCATAATAGTGGGCGGCTCTGGCTATGTAAAACTTGGAGACGCCACATACATAGTGAAGACAATCCACGGCAGAGTAGATTCTAAAAAGTCGCAGTTTGTCATATACACCGGCTCCGAGCTTATTGTCATTAAGTACGGGAATGGACAATACAGCGCCGTTGTTAAAGTATTAGGCCAGCCGGGGTATAAAATATACAGAGGCGCGGCTCAAATCCAATAGTTTTTCCTCAGTTTTTTTTTCACAACTGCTAGAAACACCTCCACTCTGTGGATTTTCTTCCTGTGGTGAGGATACGAGGGCTTTATCTTCAATACTGCCTTTTCTAAAACCTCTATAGAGAGACTACGTCTCTTTGCCCACTGAGCTACGTAGTCAAGAGTGGCGAGTTTATGTATTGTATAGACCACGCCCCCTAGACCCACGGCGGAGTTTAAAAAGACTAAGTCCGCCCCCCTCCCCGCCCAAATGCCAAAGGGGGGGTTTTGAAAAACTACGTCAAATCTCTCCCTCAGTGGGGGCAAGGCGGCGTCTCCTATTACGAAGTCTATAGACAACCCCCCGCCCGCCGTCTTTGCAATTTGAACTGCTTCGATATCTAAGTCTAGACATACCACGTGGCGTGCCCCCATTGCTGCGGCTGCTATTGCAAAACGCCCAGTGCCACAGCCTAAGTCTAAAACCCTCCCCAAGAGCCCCCTCATGTAGGCGTCCCACACGGCGGTGGCCACGAGCTCGCCGTCTGTGGGGTATTGCTCTAAATATATCTTAGGCTTTTTAAAACCCGGGAGGCTGTCTATAAAGATAGCTAACTCTCTCTTTGAGCTATACACAAAAGAGAGAAAAAAGGTCTAGATTACTTTTAACGCTGGGAGAGTGGTAGTGTGCATCAACCCCCTGCTGTTTAGGTCAAGCAGCGACTTTAACAAAGTCTCTAAGTCAGGCGCCTCGACGATACACACCATATCGAATTCTCCAAGCGTTACATAAGCCGCTTGGTACTTCACGCCGTAGTTTTCCAACTCTTTTACTAACTCAACAACTTTCTGCGGCTCTTTTAACAACACCTTGGCGCCGGCATCTGTGAGTTTTGCACCTACTATATACGTTGGCATATTTTGAAAAAAGAAAAAGATATATATGATTTTATAAAAAAATATTTAACAAAAATTTATAAATGTTCTATTTCTCACCGGTCCAGATCACTAAAGCTCTGCTATGTAGACCACGCCGTAGGTTAGGTTTGGTTAATCTCCTCTGGCCTATACCTATGTGATATCAACTTCGCGGGGTTTATCTTTCCGGCGGCCGCTAGGGCTAGTAACTCGGGTATATCTAACCTAGGTCTATATCCAAGACTCCCAATTATCTTTATGCCATTCATTACTAAATGCGCCGTCGGTATTTAGACACAGCCTAAGCCCAGTCCAGTGACTACACCACTCCCCCCTCCTAACTACCTCTAGAGCAATTGATAAATCGGGATTTGGCTTAGTTTCATAAACTACGTCAGCGCCGAGTTGTGTAACTTCTCTAATTTTTGAAGTAGGACCTGGGTCTCTGGCGTCAAGGACAGCCCCCATCTCTTCGCCAGGGCGGCGTCTCTAATATCTATCGCCACTATCGCGCCGAGCGCGTTGGCTAGTTCCACAGCGGCGAGGCCCACGCCGCCGGCTCCCACTACTACTATCGAAACCCCGGGGCCGACGTTCGCCTCTTCTGAAGTTCTGTAAGCCGTCCCATACGCACAAACCACAGCCGCTGCTGTGTAGACGTCTACCCCCGGCGGGATGGGAAATACTGCAGTCTCTGGAACGGCCATAAACTCGGCGTGTCCTCCGTCAAGCCCCAGTAGGCCAGGCATTTTTGAAATAGCGTGTGGACAGTAGTTCTCCTGGCCGCGTATACACCAACGACATTTCCCACACGGCACAATCCAAGATACCACTACAAGTGTGCCACGTGTCAATTCACACCCCGGCCCCAGCTCCTCTACCCATCCAGACACCTCGTGGCCTAGGATAAAGCCCTCGGGGGGAGTGAGAAATTCCCCGTCTAAAATATGGAGATCTGTATGGCAGACTCCAGTCGCCGCCACTCTTACCAACACCTCGCCCTCCTTCAAAGTTGGCACGGGGACTTCGGCCAATTCCAGAGGCTGCCCAGGAGCTTTGAATACTACAGCTCTCATCAATCTCTTCGACATGGCACAACACCCCCTCTAGAAGTGTAGAAGCCACTGCCACAGCTGTGTAGTTCTCCTAGCCGTAAGCCATTTAAAATCTCTGAGAGATTTGTACTAGCCATTATATATAAATCAATCTACGCCGCTGTGACATTCGCCAAGAGATATCTGCCAGAGCTGGCGTCGTCTATCGATTAATGCTTTAAACGCCTGCCGTGGTGTGGAGTCACGTCGGCGGAGTCTTAGGCTCTAGCCCCCGCGGCTAATCTCATTACAGCCTAAGCCGACTAGGCAAAGTGTTATAAAGTAGTTGACCAAGCCATATATGTGGGGGAGGCCGCTTTTGTATGTATCCGCTAAAGTACGAACTCAAGGCTGTCTCTCTCGGCTTTCGTAAAATAGCCATCCCCGCGGGGGTGGCGCTGCCCCAGAACTACGGAGAGTTGTTAAAAAAGTGGGGCTATGTCTACGAGCTCGGCTACATGATGCCGCTGGATTTAACCACTTGTCTACCACCCAAGGGCTATTTAATAGAGGTGAGGGCGGGGGTGCCAGGTGATGAGTTTTACAGAGTGTCGCGGGTTATAGACGAGATTCTAGACGACGTGTATGCAGTCTCGGAGGAGTCTTGGGACGAGAGTCTCTGTGTGAAGTACTTAACGACTGAGGCTCTACACACAGTGGAGATATACCACCGGTACAGAGGGGGGGTGTTGGGGTACCCCCCATGTTGTGTAGAGGCATACGTGAGTGGTTTTATAGAGGCGCTTAGAGCTGTGTTGACAAATTCAAAATTTAGCATTAGGAAATTGACAAGACTAACGACAGCTCTTGAGTTAGCCCAGAGCCGGGCTGTGCTAGAGGCTTTGTCTTCGCCTCGCCGCGCCGCCGAGGGCGAACTTCCGCCGGAGCTCTACGCGCTGCCCTACGACAACTTCTACCCCCACAGACTAGACTGTCCAATGGCCACTAGAATAGGCAGAGAGTTAGAACAGGCATTGTCTAGAGAGGAGAGGCGCGAGTTCCGACTCGCCCTAGTGGCGAGGGGGCTTTTAATCTTGACTCAACTCTGGCAGAGTTATAAAAAGTCTGGACAGAAGGCCCCCGAGTTGGCGCTACTCGAGGCCTACGCCCCCAGGCTTTTGTCAAACGTCGAGTTTTTAAAAGAAATGTACCCCTCTTTATAAGTGGCGTGTGTAGAGAGAGACCACCTCCCGGCGATCCGGTATTTATTAAAATGCGGCGAGGGGGTTGCAATAGACTTAGGCTTTATGTCCGTCAAGCCAGATTTAATGTGTAGAGACGTCCCCACGGAGGTGGAGTGTGTAGAGCGTGTACACCTGGGGCTCGGCCAGGCCTTGGCTTATAAATACGCTTTGGGCAAGTCGGCTTTAGTTGTCATAGCAGAAGAAGCCAGTGGCGAATTGAAAAAATTTTTGAAATGGGCCTCTGAGGCGGCGGGGATAGACGTTTATTTATACATAAACGGCGTCTTTATCACTCTATGACGTAGGGCGAAGTCTCTTTTAGAAAGCTCTCGAGGTATTGTATATATCTTTCAAACTGTATCTTCGCCTTCTTGTCTTTCTCCCCGCCGGTGAAGAGTGGGTGCCCGCTAGTCAAATACTGGTCTACACTTAACCTGTCTATGTGCTTAAAGCCCCAGAATTGACTCTTATTTTCGCCGTAGTATTGATCTTCTATTTCTGACGTCACTACTCTCAACTGTGGAAACTCCGCCCGCAAGCTCTTAATAGCTTTCTCAGCCGTTTGTCTAACCTCGTCGCTCTTCATATTATTCCTAAACTGGTTTAAGACCACCACGGCGTATAGCTCAGGCTGGTCTATCCTAAAGGCATGCTTCATCATACGGAAGACTCTTTCCAAAAACTTCACTGTCCTCTTAACCTCTGACTGCCATGGCCTAGTCAGAACTACGTAGTACGAACTCATTTGGATAGTCATGGGGAAGAGGGGGTATACCCAGTTGGGGGCGTCGACTATGACGTAGTCGAATTGCCCCACCACTGGCTCTAAGGCCTCGCTTAGTAGACTATGCCACTTCGCCACAGAGAAGACGTCTGACTTCACGTCTTCGAGATTGCCACCTGGCAGAATTTGAAAAGACTTGCTGGGGGCGCCTGCCACTTTGTGCGTCCTTAGGCAGTCTTCTACAAATACTCTACGCTTGTCGGAGGCGCCTCTGTAGACGTCTACAATATCCTTGATTAAAGTCTTTAAGTTACAATCCTCTACATAGTCTTGTAGTAGGTATAGCGTCGAAGCGGCGGAGGGGTCGAAGTCTACTAACAATACTCTCTTCGATAGGGCGAGGGCGCCGGCGGTGAGTATAGAGAATAGAGTCTTCCCAACGCCTCCAGAAGCCGATACAAAACTAATAACTTGCATATAGACTCAGAATGTCACTTATATATGTCCAATGTTTAAAAAGTGACTCTCCTCCTTGCCTGTCTAAAGTCGAACCGCTCCTCTAGCCACGGGTCTCCGTTTATGGAATAGCCAGACATCTCCCAATACCCAGGCACGGGCTCATTTAAAATCTCCAACGCGCCGAAGTATTTCACACTCTTCCAGGCGTATCGAGTGGGGACTACTAGCCTCGCCGGGGCTCCGTGTTTTTTTGGCAGCGGCTCGCCGTTTAAAGCCCACGCCACTATAGAAGTCTCTTCTAACAAAGCCTCGGTGGGGAGCGACGCGCTGTAGCCGTCCACCCCCCACGCAAGGGCGTAGGGGCCGTGTGGCCTCGCCTCTTCTAACAACGCCTTGGTCTGAACTCCCCTCCACACCACTCTCTCAATAGACCACCCAGTGACGCAGTGGAAAGGCGCTACTAAATCTACACATGGGTACTTCTCCATTAAGACTTTCATGGGGATCTCTAAAGGCTTGTCCACCGCCCCCGTTATTCTAATGACGTGCCTCTCCAGAGGCACGTCGGGCGGGTCGAAGACGTCGTATATCACAAATCTACGGGCCTTCACTTGATTTGGGGGCCAAGGCCTCTCTAACTTAACCTCGGCGCATTCCACGTAGATATGCCGTTTACTATTAAAATAGTGTTAAGAAATAGGCGTGGAGTCTGGGGTCTGCTAGCTCTGGGTGGAAGGTCGTGGCCACGCCGGCGCCTTGTCTTACAGCTGCCGCGGTCTTTCCAAACCTAGGCGTGTCTACATAGGCGATGGCCTTGGCGCGCCCCCAAGTCTTCACGATAGCGGGGGCTCTTATAAAGACTGCCCTCACCGCCCCGACGCCCTCCACCTCCAGCGTCTTCTCAAAAGAGTCTTTCTGCCGGCCGTAGGCATTTCTCACCACTGCAATGTCTAACACACCTAAGACGTCTTGTCTAGTCTCTCCCACCGCCGCGTCTACAACCTCTTTGGCTAAATAAATGGCGCCGGCGCATGTGGCCAAGAAGGGGAGGCCTCTCTCTAAAGCCTCTCTCAGTCTATCTCTAAACGGCCTAGCCAATGTGGAAAACACCGTGGACTCGCCCCCGGGGAGGACTATGCCAGATATAGAATCGAGGTCCTCCCCCCTCTTCACTTTCACCACCTCTACACTCCTCCCCAACTCAGACGCCGCTTTCAACAAAGCGGCTTTGTGCTCCTCTACGTCGCCCTGGAGGGCCAGGACTCCAATTTTCATAACCCCCTGGTCTGGAGCAAGTCCTCCGGCTTTAGAGTCTTTATGTCAATCCCCAACATTGAGGCTTTTTCAGACACCATTCTCTGAGCCTCTACCACCGCCTCTGGGTCGTCCCAATGCGCAGTGGCGTAGACAATAGCCGCCGCCCTCTGGGCGGGGTCTTGGCTTTTGAATATGCCAGAGCCTACAAAGACTCCGTCCGCGCCGAGCCACATCATCAACGCGGCGTCGGCGGGAGTGGCAATGCCGCCGGCTGCGAAGGTGACCACTGGCAGTCTCCTAAGCCTCGCGGTGAGTTGTACCAACTCGGGAGGCACTTGGCACTGCCTCGCGTAGTCTCTCACTCTCTCTTCGTCTAAACTCAACGACCTTATTGCAGTATATATAGCCTTTAGGTGTCTAACGGCCTCGGCCACGTTTCCAGTCCCCGCCTCGCCTTTTGACCTAATCATAGCGGCCCCTTCGTATATACGCCTCAACGCCTCGCAGAGCTCTCTCGCGCCGTTGACAAAGGGGACGTCGAAAAGCCATTTGTTTATATGGTGTTGTTCGTCGACTGGAGTCAATACTTCAGACTCGTCTATTAGATCCACGCCGATAGACTCTAGTAGAAAAGCCTCGTAGTAGTGGCCAATTCTCACCTTTGCAGACACTGGAATAGTGACGTGGGCCATAATCTCCTCAATTACTTTAATATCAGCCGTCCTCGCAACGCCCCCCGCCTTCCTCACGTCGTACGGCAATTTATCCAACACCATGACCCCCACGGCCCCCGCCTCCTCTGCGATCTGCGCCTGTTCCACATTTGTCACATCCATAATGACTCCGTGTTTTAACATAGCTGGGAAGCCGTATTTAACAGAGAGGGGCGCCTCCCCGCCGGGCCATTTAAAACCGGCCTCTCTAAGTCTATCTCTCACCTCTAGTAGGCTATAGAACAAATCTCTTATCCTCTCCAACACCGGCATGCTGTCTACAATAGACATGTCCTTAAACAAGACGCGGGGATAAAAATCTTTATCTCAATTTTCTACGACGCCAAATTAAAAAAGCCGCAGCAGCCGCCGCGGCGGCTGTGAGAACGGGCCAGGGAAACATATACACTCTCTTCTCA
>JAWBJM010000057.1:0-9155 GCA_038832545.1 Pyrobaculum sp. | reverse complement strand
CTAGGTAGATGAAGTCCGCCTCTGCGAGCCTCTTTGCGAGTCTGTGAGGGAATTTGCCAGGTAGGAAAAACGCCGTGGAGAGGCCGTACTGCCCCGAGAGGTGGATATATCTCTCTAACTCTTGGGGGAAGTCTATCAACAGATCTGGCGCCAACACAGCCCTCGCCCCCACCTCAGCCGCCTTTTGGAAAAGCGCCTCTGGCTCTCTATAGTAGTCTTCCCAATACGCCATGAGGTATGTAGGCACCGGCGGGGCTAGCCAGAGGGGGGCCTCTACCTCTCTATGGGCCTTTCTAATAAACGGCCCGTCGTATTTTGGATTGGCGGTGGGCACCCCCATTTCGAAAAAATCCGCCGCCTCCGACAGTTTTGCCACAGCAGCTCTGTACACCTCCGCCGTAGGCCACCCCGCTATTAGATACACTCCCAAAGCCCTCGGCGGGAGCCTCATAAGTCTATAAAGTTTTTAATTATTCTAAGGCCGTCGGGGGTCCCCACAGACTCTGGGTGGAACTGGACTCCGAACGTGGGGTGTTCTACATGTCTAATGCCCATAATCTCGCCGTCGTCTAGAGAAACCGCCTCTATCTCTAACACAGGCGGCACGTTGTCAATTACAAGACTGTGGTAGCGCATAGCTTTAAAAACCTCGGGCACCCCTCTGTACAAAACCCCCCCTCTATGTCTCACCTCGCTCGTCTTGCCGTGTTTTATAGTCCTAGCCCTCCGCACAGAGGCGCCGAAGACCACCCCCACTATTTGATGTCCCATACACACTCCCAATATGGGCAGTCTCCCACTGAACTCTTTCACGACGTCGGGGGAGTTCCCCACGTCTCTAGGGTTGGCGGGGTGGCCGGGGCCGGGGGAGATTATTATCCTATCTGGCCTAATCCTCTCCACAAGTTTAATAGTCACTTCGTCGTTTCTCAACACAACTGGCCTACTCCCAGCCTCCGCCACGTAGTGCGCGATGTTGTAGACAAAACTGTCGTAGTTGTCTATTATCAACGTCAAGTCCATACCCCCAGAGCCTCTCTCAAAGCTTTTAATTTTGTCTGTGTCTCCCTCAACTCTCTCTCAGGCGTCGAGTCGTACACAACCCCCGCCCCCGCCTGTATTCTCAAAACTCCCTCTCTCGCCACGGCGCTCCTAATCACAATAGCGAATTCAGAAAGAGCAGGGGCGAAGAAGCCCAAAGCCCCCGCGTAGACCCACCTAGGGGTTTCTTCCAACTCGGCGACGATTTCCATCGCCCTCACCTTCGGCGCCCCCGTGACAGTGCCCGCGGGGTGCGCCGCCAGTAGGGCGTCAACCGGCGTGTATTTCTTCTCCATGACGCAAGAGACTCGAGACACTATGTGTTGAACCCGGCTGTATTTCTCCACAGCGTACAACTCGTCTACTTTAACAGTCCCAGGCCTACAGACTCTACCCAAGTCGTTCCTAGCCAAATCCACCAACATTATATGCTCTGCCAGTTCTTTCTCATCTCTCAACATATCCTCCTCCAACGCCAAGTCCTCCTCCTCAGTGGCCCCCCTCGGCCTAGTCCCAGCTATGGGGTGGGTCTCCACGCGGTCTCCCACTGTCTTAACTAAAAGCTCTGGCGACGCGCCGAATATAGCCACATCTCTCCAATACATAAAATACATATAAGGCGTGGGGCTCACCTCAGCCAACCTCTCATACAATGTGAATAAGTCCCCCTCTACTATATAATCTTCATACCTAGACAAAACAATTTGAAAAGCCTCCCCATCCCTAATCCTAGACCTAGCCTCCGCCACCCACTTCATAAAAGCCAAGTGGTCGGTGCCCCCGGCGAAACGCCTCACCTCCACCCCCCCGCGGCTTTTAGACACGGCGGGCGGCTCCTCCCCAGCTAAATAGGCGCGACCTAGTAGTTTGTCGTATAGTAGATACCCCCTGGGCTTTACGAAAACCGCCGCCGGCGCACCCCTCTCCACCTTGCCGTATTTTAACAAAACCGGCTCTATATACGCAGCGGCGTCGTATGTCAAAAAACCAACAACCACGTCGCCCCCCAGAGGCGACGGGTATTTAGACAACGCCCCGTACGCCCTCTCTAAAACTCTCTGGAGGTCTACCCCGTAGGAGACGTACTCCTCCTCTACTCCCCAAGCCACTAACGTATACCTCGACCTCTCTGCGTAGCCCATCCCCGACTCTAACAACACTACAAACTCTCCAGAGCCGTATAGAGACGCCGCCAGCTCCCGCGGCGTGGGGAGTTTAGACAGCGGTATTTTTCTCATCGCGACGCCTCCACGGCCTCTTTTAATTTCCTATAGGCAGCCCCCTCCTCAATAACTGCCGTAGCTATTTCATACCCCTCTCTAAAGTCTCTCACGGCGCCTGCTACGTAAAGAGCAAAAGCCGCGTTTATAGCCACCGCCACAGCTCCGTCTCTATCTTCGCCTCTCAACGCCCTAAGAGCCCTCTCCACAGCCTCCTCTCTAGACTCGGCCCTAGGCGTCTTAACCACAGGAGCCCCCAAGTCAGACGGCGTAACTACATACCTATCCGCCGACCCCCCGCCCACTTCAATAACTACAGTAGGCCCCTCTGGGGAGACTTCGTCTAAGCCGCCGCCGTGTATAACTAAAACTTTTTCAAACCCCAAAGCCACGGCGGCCTCTGCCACTACGTCTAAAAGCCTCTCCTCAGCCACTCCAATCAATTGCCTACGCACCAAGCCGGGGTTGGAGAGAGGCCCGACAATATTGAAAATAGTCCTAAAGGGCAGTCTCCTCCTCACCGGAGCCACTTTTGCAAACGCCGGGTGGTACCTAGGGGCGAAGACAAAAGCAAATCCAATATTTTCCACCATCCAAGCCGCCCTCTCGGGACCCACCTCTAAGTTGTACCCCACCGCCTCCATAAAGTCTGCGCTTCCGAAAAAGCCCGAGGCTGAGCGGTTGCCGTGTTTCAACACCCTAGCCCCCGCCGCAGCCGCCACCACCGCCGCGGCTGTAGAGAGATTTATAGTCCTAGCCCCGTCTCCCCCAGTGCCCGCGGTGTCTATAGCATCTACGCGGAGAGGCACTCTCACGCCGTATTCCCTAGCCAGTTTTACAAACCCAGCCACCTCACCTGGAGACTCCCCCCTCACTCTCAAAGCAGTCAAAGCCGCAGCCGTCTCCACCTCCCCCAGCTCCCCCCCGAGAATAGCCCTCGCCAAGGCGTAGGCCTCGTCTATAGTGAGTATAGACCCCGCCGCCAGTTTTTTCAATATCTCAACCACCCCGAAGACATAGTGTAAAAATCCCCAGTGTTTATAAACTTCACCGCTCTCTCCACCTCGAGAGGAGAACTACGCCGTTGTCTAGTCTAATCTCTACAATTCGATGGTATGGGATATACCTCCTCTTCCCCTCTCTCTCCACCACCACGCCGTTGTGCCCCACCTCCACCACAGCCTCAGTAGGACACACCTCAACGCCGGAGGGGCCCCCTCTGTTGATAAATACAAACTGCCCCCTCTCCCCCCTCCACTTTATCCTATTAAAAATCTCACGCATGGGATTTCCCACGACATAAAATAAACACAGATCTTTTATATATAGAGAGGCTTGTGATTATGATAAAAGACAACGTGTGGGTCAAGATCTTGAGGAAGAAGTCTAAGCCTGTATACGAAGTAGAGTACTACTAATCAGTTTTTTTCAACACTTCTGAAAGAGCGGCGTGGATAAGCTCAATATCCTCTCTACTTATCATATAGGGGGGTAGGAATCTCAATGTGTTGACGCCGGCTGTTAGGGCCATGACTCCCCTCTCTAAAAGCGGCTGTATGAATTGATCCGCCTTCACTCTCAACTCTAGTCCCAGCATAAGGCCGGCCCCCTTTACTCTAATAGCTAGTCTAGAGCCCGTCTCCCCAAGGGCCTTGGCCAACTCCCCCCCAGCCCTCTCCGCCTTAGCAGGCACCTCCTCCTCTCTCAAAAGTCTCGAAGCGGCGGCCGCCGCCGCCATAACTACGGCGTTGCCTGCAAAAGTAGACCCGTGCTCACCTGGGTCGAATACGTCGCCGTACTCCTCTCTAGCCACAGCTAGGCCTATGGGGAGACCCCCCGCTATAGGCTTCCCCGCGGTGAATATGTCAGGCTCTACGCCATATTTTTGAAAAGCCCAGACGGCGCCAGTGCGGCCGAAGCCAGTCTGTACTTCGTCAATTATCAAAAGTGCCCCCTTTCTCGAAGTCTCTTCTCTAACCGCCTTTAGAAAATCGGGAGTGGCCGGGTTGACGCCCCCCTCGCCTTGGATGGGCTCCACCACTACACAACAAGTATCCTCCTGCACAATCTTCTCCACCTCTGTGGCTACGTTAAACTTCCCAAAGCGGACGTGGGGGTACAGCGGCTCGAAGGCCTTTCTATACTTCTCATTCCAAGTAATCGAGAGCGACGCCATAGTCCTCCCATGGAAGCTATTTGTAAAACCCACCACCACAGGCCGCCTCGTCACTTTCTTAGCTATTTTAATAGCCACCTCCACAGCCTCAGTCCCAGTATTTTGTAAAAACACCACCCCGAAGCCGGAGGGGAGTAGTTGAGAAAACTCTTCAATAAACCTCTCTCTAGCGGGAGTAGAGAAGTTCAAAGGCACAGCCCAAACCTCCTCCAACTGTCTCCTAACCGCCTCGGCGATTTTAGGATTGCCATGTCCAAGAAAGACCACTCCGTGGTTTGTATTACAGTCCACATACCGCCTACCCCCGTCGTCCCAGAGATATTGCATAAACCCCCTCACAATCCTCACCCCGTATTCTCTATAGTAACGGGCAATCCTAGCCATAGAGCTTGGAAAAACTATCAATAAATCTCTTTTCCCAATATTCACAATAAGTGAGTTTAGTTAATATACGGGGCCCCACGTCTCGCCTATGTTGAAGACAAATAGCAATAGCACTAGCCGCGGCTCTCGCCGCCGGGGCGCTGGCGTTTATTATAGCCGCGCAGCCACCCACGGGGCAGTACGAATTCGGGGCCCAGAAAGGCAAACAGTGGGGTAAGCAGACAGTAGACACAAGGACAAGCCACACGGAGCAGACTAGCCTAACGCCTGAGGAAATCGCCGCGGTGTTGTACATGAGAGAAGTGGAGAAACTCGCCAGAGACCTATACCTCACACTGTACAACGCCACTGGCGAAAAGATAAACTTGGCAGAGAGCGAACAGAGACACATGGACGCCGTGTTGGCTATAATACAGAAATATGGACTCCCAGACCCAGCCGGCTCCGTGGGGGAGTTTAAAAACTTAAAAATCGCGGAGTTGTACAATACACTCCTAGCCAGAGCCTCAGGCGGTCTACTAGACGCCCTCCTAGCCGCCGCCTATGTAGAAGAACACGACATAGTTGACCTAAGAGAGATGTTGACATATGTACAAAACCCAGACGTGAGAAAAGTATTTCAAAACCTGTTAGACGCCAGCGCCAACCACCTAAAGTCCTTAGTTAGAGAATAGAGACGAGACTCGGCGTGAAGTACAGACCACAGCTACTCACAGAGGAAGAACTCAGCCAGATATTACAGAGAGCCAGAGGCGGGGGCCCCACCGCTACTTGAGAAAAGGCGACATTTTTTTCAAATATATTGTAATTACCACAAAGTCGGCCACTATAAAAATATGCATTAGAGTACAGTATATACACACAGCCTTGAGTATTACAAACTCAATATATATTAAATAGGGCAGTATAGCCAGCCCCACTAGCCTCCACCAAAATATAAACCGCGCCGCTTTTCTCTCCAACGTCTTATAAAGCCACAGAGCCGCGGCGATGTTTATACTAAACCACACAGCCGCCGCCGCCTCAAGAGACACTGGGCCTATGTGTGCGTATTCACTAGTCAAAACTCTAATACAGTCCATAGTCACCCCCGGCAAGATGTATAAGTCGGGGTAACATCCAGGCGGCGTAGTCCCCAAGACATACAGTAGATACAAGACTAAGCCAGCCGAGGCCAGTCCACCCGCCGAAAAGACAATTAGAAGCGGCAGCCAGACATTCATATTCACACACACAACGCCGCTGTGAATAAACGGGCCCGATGTCTAACCGACCCAGTCCCAAAGCCAGAGGCGAAAAACAACTGAGCTAAGCCCCCGCGGCGGTGCAACACGGCGATCACAGCTGTACTTAAGAAATACAAATATATACATAACGCCCCGCGTCCCGCCCCAGACGCCTCAAGCCGCCGAATTGTCAAAACATCTATAAACTTGACAAAAGCCTTATGATGCGCCGTGTGTAGACCGCCCAGCACCTGCCCAAAGGGCCCTCAGCCACTCGTCGCGATTTACAAAAGGCGCGGAAATTAGAAATTTCTCCTTCTACACAGAGACGTGAAGATATACGAAACCCGTGTCAAAACCGCCCTCTCCCCCTCTAGAATACCCGGCCTCAACTACGCCCTCAACCCCTACATAGGCTGTCTCCACGGCTGTCTATATTGCTACGCCGTAGACTACACAAAGGGCCCCCCAGCAGCCTCGTGGGGCAGCGTTGTGTACGTAAAGAAAAATTTAGTAGAGGTGTTGAAGAGAGAGGCTGTGAAAAAGCCCAGGGGGGCGGTGGGGGTGTCCACAATTACAGACCCCTACCAGCCCCCCGAGGCTAAGTATAAAATAACGAGGTCGGCAGTGGAGACACTGGGCCAGTTGGGCTATAGAATTTCTATACAGACAAAATCTGCGTTAGTAATTAGAGACGTCGACTTGTTTAAAAAATACAACGTAGACGTGGGGATTACAATCACTACGTTAAAAGACAAGGCGAGGATTTTAGAACCGCTAGCCGCCCACCCCTTGGCCCGAGCCAAGGCGTTGGAGAAACTGGCGGAGGCGGGAGTAGAGAGGTGGATTTTCTACGGACCAGTGGTGCCGGGCTTTAACGACAAGCCCAGCGACATAGAGGAGGTGGTGGCGCTGGCCTATTCAATAGACGCCACAGTCTACTTCGACAAGTATAGACCAAAGCCGAGGGCGCATATGAGACTCTCTAAGCTGTATAGAGTAGAGGCCTCGGAGACGTGGTGGAGAGAAGTAGCGAAGGCGGCTGGGGAGATATGTAAGAAATACGGAGCCCGTTGTGTCTCTCTACCTGATAGACATATATACCCCTGAGTCTATGTCCATATGTATTATGTATATATCAATAGGGCAAGTGGTAGAGTCTTGGTGACTAAGAAAAAACAGAAAGAGTGGACACTCTACGCTGCGTATAGTAGTCTAAAACTCGCCCTAGCTGCGGCCAAGAGACTAGCCGACCTCTATGACTACATTTTAGAGTGGGACCCCCCCAAGGCTCAAAACTGTGTAAATTTTTAGACTTGTCTAACTTCACGTCGATTTTTTATTATCTACATTCGCCAATTTTTTAGCTTTGGGAAAGTTTAAAAAAGCCATAACGTATCTACGACGTGCGTTTTGTAAAACTCATCGGCCCAGCCACTATAGTCTCTGTGGCGTATATAGACCCGGGGAACTTCGGCGCCAATTTAGAAGCCGGTATGAAATTCGGCTTGGCGCTGCTCTGGGTAGTGGCAGTTAGTGGACTACTGGCACTGGCCATTCAATACGTGTCAGGTATGTTGGGAGTGTCTAGAGGCGCCGGCCTCTTCGACCTAATGACGAGACACAGACTGTGGTTCTCTCCAGTAGCCGTGGCTATTGTATTAGCTACAGACATGGCCGAGTTCATGGGCGTCGTGTTGGGGCTCCACCTCCTCTTCGACATCCCGCTGTGGGCGGCGGCGTTAGTTGGGTTTTTCGACGTGGCGTTTCTAGCCCTGTTGGCAGATAGGAGAGAGCTATTCGCCAAGGTGATCGGAGGCTTCGTAGTGGCGGTGGCCGCCAGTTTTTTAATCCAATTATATTTTATAAAGCCCAATTGGGGCGAGGTAGCGGCTGCGTTAGTGCCGAAGACAGTGACAGGAGACATGGCGTTAGTAGCCGCGGCCATAGTCGGCGCGACGATTATGCCCCACGCCGTCCTCCTCCACAGCCACATAGCCAAGGGCCAGCTCCGGCGGGAAC
This sequence comes from Pyrobaculum sp., assembly GCA_038832545.1. Lineage (GTDB taxonomy): Archaea > Thermoproteota > Thermoprotei > Thermoproteales > Thermoproteaceae > Pyrobaculum. The sequence goes on along the minus strand of JAWBJM010000057.1, from coordinate 1,086 downwards.
ACATGTACCAAACAGCCTTTAATCTATTCGGCGCCTCGTTAATAAACGCAGCTATTTTAATCACAAGCGCCTATGTGTTATACAGCCGCGAAGTAGATATACAAGACGTCCCAAAAGTCCTCGAGCCGCTGTACGGCCCCCTCTCCGCCTTCTTGTTCTCCATGGCGTTGTTACTATCCGGCATATCCTCCTCCGCGGTGTCTGTCGAAGTGGGTGTGTTGACCGCCCGGTACATATTCGGCAGAGTGGTACAGCCCTGGAAAGTGAGAATGGCCGCTAGACTAATCAACCTCGCCCCAGCAGTCGCGGCTGTGGGGGCCTTGGGCGTGTCCCCCATCACAATTTTAGTATATACACAGGCAGTGCTAGCCGCCACACTGCCTATTGTATTGACGGCTCTTTGGCACTACACAAAAGGCCTCGTAGCGCGGCCGCTCTCCATATTGACAATAGCCACGGCTATATACACATCGGCGTTGGTCATTAGCACAATGTATAATAGCGTAATAACACATTAACACGTGGCACACAGCACTGCGAGAGTCAGGTGGGAACACTACCTCGAAGCCATCTACCAACTAGAGCCCGCCGCAACACTTACAAAAATCGCAGAGACACTAGGCGTCAAGCCAAGCACAGCCCGCAAAATGATAGTCCAACTCCAGAGCCAAGGCCTAGTAGAATACATGGGCAGAGAAGGAGTCCGCCTCACAGAAAAAGGCCGTAAAAAAATAGAAGAACTAAACTACATACACAAAACACTAGCCGAATTCTTCAAAACAATAGGCGTAGACGAACAACTAGCAGAAACAGAAGCAGAAAAACTAGAACACCTAATAGACAAAAGAGTCGTAGAAAAAATAAGACAAGCCACCCACCTAATCCAAGCCATCACAACAATATGCCAAAACAACAAAAAACCACCACACAACACCTAACCCAACCCACACCCATTTTTAAACACTCAAACAATATATAAACCGGCGAAAAACTATATACTCTATATATTTTTCGGCGTTTTTAAAACGTCGTGCAGCTTATTCTTTACTTTTGTATATATTTCTACTGTCTTCTTTTTGGGGGTTT
>JAWBJM010000056.1:0-9497 GCA_038832545.1 Pyrobaculum sp. | reverse complement strand
GTTGAGGCCAGAACAGGCCACGACGCCCCCGGAACACCCAGGCCCTGCGAGGGGAAGCAGCTCAGAAAGACGGAGCAGGAGCCCGTCCACGCCGACGAGGAAGCGCGGCCAACCCGCGCAGCGCCCCGGAAGCCTTCGAGAGCAGCGGTCGAGAACGGAGATAGAGGCGGCCGGCAGGGAGAAGCCCCCACCGGCAGCCGAACCACCCAGCGAGCGGCGATCCAGAAACCCCCCTACAAGCTACACCACCGCCCCACCGCGAACCCAAAAAACCCAGAGACCCCACCCCCGAAACAAGCACCCCATAAACGCAACAAACCGCTCCAAACCCCCACCCCGTCGCAAACCCCGCGATCGAAGCCCAGCAACCCTCCAACACTGTGAAGCACCAGCAGCCCCCAACTCACCCCGGCACACCACTCAGAAAAGCGGCTAAACCCCGAGCACGCACAGCCCAGATAGCGGGACCACACGGCCAAACCCCCAACACGTTATCAACTACGCATCAGCACCCGCTCTAACAAGCCCCGCACAGCGGAAACCCGTAACCCACACCGGCTCCAGCCTCAAAACCCAAAAGAACGAGCAACCTGAGGAGCAACACCCGACACAGCCCGCCACCATCCCGCGATGCAACCGCTTGAAAGATACGAGTAAAATCGAACCCGCCCCTCCTAGGCACCACGCTTACAAAAGTCCGCTCCATCGGACACTTAAAGCTCGAACAAAACGCTTTAACACTATCTCTGCAGCAGTTAACCACATTAAATCACAAAATCTGAAGGCGCACAGTCAATCTAGCAACATCGAATAATCTTTCTCTCATTATTAATCACAGGCCCCCATTCTCATCGCTTAAGTTAACACGCTTTCCTTCTGATCCTCTAAACTAACTGTTGCATTTCTCTTACCCATCGCAACCCTTAGCGCATTCACCGCCGCTGCTCTGAAATTCGCATCCTCTACGAACCTCCCCACCAAGATCCCCACCGCTTGCAGCTTGAGCTTCACCGGCACTTCTGATCCATTTATCTGCCCGACGATCATCAGAGCCGTTTTACCGCTTCCTCTACACTGGGCCCTCCCACCAAGCCCAATACTCCACCATCGAGCCACTCCCCCACCACACTGTGCCCCCTATACCGCGTGCACCGCCTCAGCTCCCCTAGACAACGCCCTAGCCTCCACACCAGCGAATTCCACCTCGACACCCTCCACATCTTCCAGCAGACCCACCATCAAGTAAACAACCCGGACAAACGGGGGCCGCGTGCACAAGTCCACCATCGCCTAACCTCTGACCATGGAACAGTACAGGGTTCCAAACCCCTCTGAAGCCTCTTCCAGCCGAGGCCCCTACGGCTCCCGGAAAGGGCTTGCAGCGCACTAAAACCTCCACTGAAACGTGTATCGGCTTCCTGAGCTTGAAAAGCACGCCTGCGCAGCAGGGTCAGCCTTAACGTAGATGACACCATCCTTCGCCACTAGCCTAGCGAGAAAGCTCTACAGAGCCGTTGAGGAACCGGGAGCGATCGAGCGTTACGAGAACCCAAACGATGAAGCCCAGCAAGCTGCGATCACCGATCACGGGGAGAGGTGAGAAACGCCTTTCCAGCAGGTAGTGTGCCAGAGGGGAGAAAATTATACGAAGCCCGACAGAAAACTGTGCCTTAGGAGTATTGTGACTCGTAGTAGGGGTTGCTAACCTCCCTTAAAGGCTAAGAAGTTTGAGAGGAACCTAGTTAAGATGGAAACAAATAGGCGAGAATCTCTAAACGATAAGGTGCATAAACGAAAGTTCTTAAAAACCTATCATTAGTCCTTTTGCCAGAACTTTCTGAGCCAAAGTAAAGATTAAAACGTAAATGAACATTAATAATGTGAAATACATCCACTAACACTTCGTTAATGCAACATCCTAGAAGAATTACTTCCGAAAGTCTAATATTGAAAATGATATACTTTTCTAATATTTTAATACAAGTAATATATCTTAATCTTAAACTAATTTTAAGGAATAAAATCTCATAATCTATTGTTTTAATAACTAAAAATTGACAAACAATCAGTTATTTGCTTATGTGTTTCTTTAATAGTCTGATTAGTCGTTTTTATGTAAAATAACTTCGACGAAGTCATCTTAAGAAGAGGTAATAGAAGTGTGCGCTGCATGTTGAGGTAATCGAGACTTTCATCCATACTACCCCTCAGTTTCCAGCGAAACCTTAACACATCTGTATCAGCATCTAGGAAAATTACCTTCATGGGTCCGGCCAAACTCATTAGTTTTTCTATAAACTTCAATGCAAAAGATATATTTTTAACTGGGAAGCTAATAATTTTACTCAAAAATATATAATCTGCTATGGTAGCTGGCAAATATTCCTCAACGAGCACTACATAACCACACTTTAGAGGAATGAATATTTCGAATAAAAATTTGAAAGAGATGCTGATGATATCTAAAATAATTAAAAGTTTAAATATTTTTTTGAAAAAATTAGGTCTTTCCTCAAATAGAGCCCTTATCGGGTATACATCCTTCCTTTTAGTCGTCAAATTAACTAGGACAACCTCTAGAAAATACGCCAAAATGTGACCTCTTTTAAGGACAGAAATCTTAACTTTTACTCCTCTGGACTTCAGAGCAGAAGCTAGAAGCCTCATCTGGGTTGACTTACCACTCCCAACAGTACCTGCGAATATTATGAGTCTCGGCTCTGGTATGCTCATTCTTTCTCAGAGAGGGAGCTAGAGTTCAGATAAATGAATTGCCATGATTTCTAAGAATGGCGTGTCGAGGGAGTATTTATGCTCTCAGCTCTTGACTGGCACCAGGTATATCTGATGTCATCCAAAGCTTAACGGGAATCAATTTCTGAAGATCGATAAACCTTTCAATATTTTCATACAAAGATGCATTCATAAATGGTTAATCTTAAAGAATGTTATTTTAATTTTATCTTTTTTAATTCAGATATTTAAAGCCAAATTTAAGTAGACCTATTACTACCAAAAATCATTATTATAAGGTTATAATAGAACTATCTTATACATAAGTTTATCCAAACTATATACTCTGAGGAAAACCCTGCTTTATAGAGTGTCATTTTCATTGATGATTGATAGATGGAACTTTGAAGAATTTTAGAACTTTACGGTTACTATTCAACTTTTTAACTATAATCATATACTATACCTTGACCATCATCAAATACTCTATTTATTAGCGTATAATAATCCAAAAACGAAAAAGCTTCCTTAAGCGGTGGTGATAATCTCCACGCTTCCCCTGCAATAAAGAATCTTTCTTTAAATTCATAAGAAAGTATAAATAGAGTATTTCTTTCTCTAAAGACTTTATTTACTGTTTCATTACTAAAAGAGTATAAATAGCGTACTTCAGAACCCATTCTAATTAATTTAATTGAATTTACTTTTTCTTCGTTTATTAGTTCAAAAAAGGTTTGTCCAATAATTCTTAGGTCTGCTATAACTACTCTATTCGTTGTATAAAATGCTACCCATGAAATTGTTATTTTCATTTTACTGTGTAATCTTGCTCCGTTTGGGTTTAGAGGATCGCTTACACGTAAAGCGAATTTTACTATACTAGCCGATACAATAAATAGTATGATTATAATAATCACAATATTTAGAATTTTTTTCTTTAGCTTATAAAACATCACATAAAATTTATTCAAGGAATATAATGCTAATAGTGGAGAAAATAATGATAAGGTTCTTGTATATATCCCATAACCCACAAGTAGGTATATAAGTGTTTCTGAGATACCAGCCGTGAAAAATGCTAATAAAACCAAGCCCTTTAATGTTAATACAGCGGAATCTTTTTTAATAATCTTAGTTCTGATAATGATGTACAACAAGTAAATTGCTATAGATCCCCAGATAATTATTTGCTGAATATAATCAATATAGACCACTAATGGAATGCCTATATGTGGTCTATATTCGAAAACAGCTTCTGTTCCTTTCCTTAGTAAATTTAAAACATAATTAACATAAGAATAAAATAGATTTAGCCCCTTTTCGATGCTCATCATTTCAAAGAATTGATAAATTACTCTCTCAAATCCTATAAAAATTACTATAAAGCTAAATAATAATGAATGTAGTTTTAGCTTATGCGTTTTTATACCAAATTTTTCAAGAAACCATGGAATAAATAAGACACTAGTCAAGTAACTTAATGCGAGTAACTCGGCTGTATAATAAGTAAAATAAATGATAATAAAAATAAATAGTAATAGACCTACATATATTTTTTTAAATTGTCCAAAGTTTAGAAATTTTAGAAGTACGAATATAAAAACTAAGAAAAACAACATACCAACAGAAATATAAAATAAATTAATAAAGAAGAAACTATAACTTATAGTCACTGCATAAATGACCGCTATCGTTGTTTGCTGTTGTAGATTTTTGCAAAATAAGTAGGCAATTATTGGAAAAATAAAGCCTATTATTGGCCAAAATAATAAGTGCCATAAGGATATCCCTGTTATTTGACTTAAAATCAGCTGAAATAATATTGGAACAAATCTAAATGAAATTTCATTTGCGGTTGATTGCCATCCAAAGCCCTCAACAATGGGGTAAGGAAAATAATTGCCTTCTCTATAGTAAATTTGAGCTAATCCAACAGTATGAAATGTGAAAGGATCAATATATTCATCGAGCGATAATACTAGAGATGGTAATAATATTGTAATAAATGAAAAAACTAAAAAAAGTTTATGTGAAACAATTCGAAATATGCTACCCATCTTAATATACCATACCTGAAATTCTATTCTTTTAAAATATTAATAGCATTAGACATAGAGTCCAATAGTCGAACAATTGTTTGGACTTTTATCATTAACTTAATTGTTTCTATACAATCTTTGCATGTATAGAAATTTCATTCTCGTAAAAAGTCCTATTGTCACAATTATGAGTTATTGAGTTAAATTTAAACATATAGTTTGTTTTGACTAAAGTTAAGTTGCTATCTGATATAGAATTTTTATAAAATTTTTTAAAATTACTTCATTATTTAATCGTTTCAATATATACTCCCTATTTTTTAAGCCAATTTCATTGATTTCTTTAAGGTCGAGTGATAAGAAATAATCGAGAGTATCTGCAATCGCTGCGTAATCCCCTGGATCTACTAATCTTACACCTGCTAAACTATTACTTACAATTTCAGGTATTCCACCTACATTAGAGGCAATAATTAACTTACCATAGAGCATAGACTCGACTAGTACGTATGGAGATGGCTCTGGGATTAACGATGGAACTACTACGATCGAAAGTTTTTTCATAATATTCTCGGGATTGATTTTCGGCATAAAGTTTACTAAAATTCCGTTATCTAGTTTCACGGTTTTGTAGTCTCTCCACGTCATTGCCATAAACGCTTCGACATTACTGTTCCTGAGGGTTTTGAGTGCCTTCATTAAGGTGTAGAAGCCTTTGACGAAGCTCCTCCCTCCAAAGTATCCAATACCTTTTCTCTCGGACTTAACTAGCGGGAGATTCGGGATCGGGTTATATACAACATAACTCTTTTTGATATGTCGAATTCTAGAGAGCACCAGATTCATCTGAGCTCTGCTAACGAAGATTATCGCATCCGCAAGCATAACTAGCCGGTTGTAGTATTTGCCGAGGAGCTCGTGCATTAACGCTGAGACTGCAGCGAGGAGCGCGCCTCGTCTTCTTTCTATAATCTCGTGGAGTAGGAACGATTTAAGCGTCGAGGTTCCCACTCTATGGTTGACAAAGTCATACAATAAGGATGTAGGACAGATTATCGAATAGTTATGCATATGAACTACTACGGGTTTTCCGTAGATCTTGGCGAGGGGTATCACACTGTACCATCCGCATGGGATGTAAACAACATCACTCTCCTTTATCTGCCTTATTATGGACGCTCCAGCTAAGACCCCGGCGTTAGCTAAAGTGTCATACCTGCTCCTGAACGCTATTTTCATAGGAACTCTAATTATCTTAATATTGCTACTGAGGATCTCTACTGATGCTTCGCCCGGAAACTGTCTAGTCACGACGGTTACTTTGAACCCTTTCTCAGCAAGCAACTTTGAATACAACCATGTAGCTAGCTCAGCTCCTCCACCATGAGGGTAGAATAGTTCAGAGAATATAATTATTCTCATCTTTTTCTCTTCTATTTAATTTGTATTTAATTTGTATATATATATCAACGTTCCTACAATCCGATGTACCTTTTAACCGATCAGGAGTTCTTGATTCTAAGTTCTAAGTAGCTTAGTACGATTTCATGGACGGCCTTAATCGAAGTTGTGGCCGTATTTATCCGTGTTACAACCAACCCCTGCTCTTTCAGTTGTTCCACGATAATCTCGTACGCTCGCCGGTAATATTCGATGAGGTGAACCGTTAAAGGCTCATCCCTTTTTCTCTGCAGTATGACATCTGTTTCAGCATCCAGGTAGAAAAGGAGAGCATTTCTTGGTATCAGCTTGATCATTAGCTTAACATATACTCCAGAGAGAAGCGTTGGATCCTTAAGAAAATATGAAAGAGTTACTAAAGTGTCCAACACGTACCTATCACAAATAACTACGTAGTTTAGTAACAACGGCAAGATTACGCGATAAAATACTGTTGGAAATAAACTTATTATTTCTAGAATTTTCCAGGGCCTCCTTATTCTACGCGTTACTGCATCATTAAAGCCACAGTAACTAATTGTATTAATTGTATTTTTATTTCTACGGCTCAGAATCGTTAATAGTAAGTATGCAAGAGTGTGATGTTGCTTGACACTTGCACGCCACACTCTGAAACCCGTAGCTCTCAAACGTTTTGTTATAAGATTTGCTTGCGTAGTTTTACCGGTTCCATCTGGACCAAAAAAATAAATTAGCTTATACATTTACTAAACGCACCTTGGAATCATTTATATTAACAGAAGACTGTGACAACTTTACAAACCAATTAGCTTTTTTATACCCTTCGCGCGAGGAAAATTCATTAATTCTTTAAGGGGTCTAATGCTATTGAACCTCATTCTATATACTGCACTTTCAATGTATGCAAGTATACTAAAATATAACGGAATTCTGTAGGGTAAACAAATATTTTTATTCGATAATATTTTCTCTGTCAAAAATTGAGAAAAATTCCAATAAATATATGTGGCATTCTTTAAACCTACATTTTTTGCAACCTTTAGTATTGACGCTTCCTTTACGTATGGGTAAAGATAGAGAAAAGTCAAAACATCAGCTAGCGTTAACTCAAATTCTTTCATGATAGCATGTGCAGCGCATATAATGAACTCAAATTCTCGATTCACTACCGGTATACTTTCACCTTGTAGTTTTATATTAATGAAGTTTTCAAAAACCACTTGCGAATCTAAGTATATGTAGGGGCCGGCTCCTAAATTAGTATGCACGTCGAAATCTACGTATGTTTCACGCATAGGCTTTCGAATGGTCATCTCGGTGGTACCCTTACTTCTAAGAAAGTACCCATGTTTATCTATAAGAATAGAAATAAGATCCCAAATTAAATGCTGCGAATTAGGATGTACTAGGATGTCTATGTCATCAGGTACGTATCCCGGAAACCTGAATGTTTTAACAACAATATACCTTAAGCCAATTTCATTAGCAATTTCGTTAAATCTTATCAATTCTTCTATTTGGGCAACGCGTCTCTTAGAAATCTCAAGCCATTCACTGCTTTTTTGTACTTCAGGGAAAAGCTGACCAAGCTGGTATAGCACCTTATTCGCTCTTGCAATTTTTACAATGGATTCCCTTGGTACATGTGTAAAGTAGGCGTAGAGTAACTTGTTAACCAAATGTTCCTTAGATCGCATGAGATATCCTCAAATACTTAATTTACGCTTTACTAGAATCGGAATATAGATTATTGCTCCAGTTAGCAGACCTAATAATACAAGGACGTTTTCCACGATTATTCGCAATCTATTGCTTATTGGGTTTATGTAATTGCTTTTGAAGTTTTGGGTGTTTATGTTATCTATATTCTCTTTACCGTGCATATAGATGATCTTTGCAAAGTACATGCCATTTCTGAAACTTCTAGAGAGTGTTTTTCTCCATGTGCGTGATGGGATATGTACTACTGGGAAGGCGTTAACGAAGCCGATTTCAACTCCCATCTTCCTAAGCCTCGCGAAGAGTTCGGTATCTTCAGCGCACTTGAAGCTTTCATCAAATCTTACTCCCCTTTTGAAGATCTCGGCATCGCAAACTAAATTACAGAGATTTAAGCTGGTGGGATTGATTTCTAAACCTTTTAGTACTGCGCCTTTACGGAAGTTTGCAACGATCTCCTCTAGCCAATGCTCGTTGAGTGGGAAGGCGTCGGATTCTATGAAGACTATGATTTCGCCTTTAGCTCTTGAAAGAGCATCGTTCCAAGCTTCAGGAATCGAACCTTTAGTAGAAGTGATAAATTCAAAGTCTTTAAACGTCTGTCTTTCTAAGGCCTCCTTTAATCTCTTAAATTCAGCCTCACTTTTTGCGATTGAAATCACACTAACCTTGGGCATTGTACGGGCCACCTGATTACGTGGACGCTGTTGATCCACTCCTCTTTATGGCTGTCGATGTTTTCCTCGCCGCAGAGTACTGTGACTTCGTGGCCTCTCTTGGCGAGTCTCTCGGCTGTGGACTTGACGACGTATTCTACGCCGCCGACGTGAGGGGGGTAGCGGGGGGCTACGTAGAGGAGCTTCATCTACTTGTCCTGCTTGCTCCAGACTATCTCTCTGGACCACAGGTTTCTCAGGGCTGCTGCCGCGAGGTGGAGCTGCTGTGTTACCCATGTTCTGTACTGCTTGATGCTCAGCATGCCCGCCCCTAGCGCTAGGGCCGCTGTGGCCGGGAGCGAGCGGTTCGCGATTGCGCTCGCCGCCAGCAGGATTCCCGCTGCGAGCAGTAGGAACGGGTTTACCAGGTGCAGGTAGGACTCTACGAGCAGCACTTTCCTGAACGCCGTCGGTGCCTGCTTTACTGCTTTAAGCGTTTTGGAGAAGTGCTGTATCAGGTGCTGCGCCCTCCTCACCCTCCACTTGAAGTAGCTGTTGCTCGGGACCAGCTCCTCCACCAGGATGTCTTCCGGTGTTATGGCCCTGAACCCCATGAGGGCTATCCTCGTGGCTGTGTGGCTGTCGTCTGCGCCGATGTCCGTCGGGAACCCGCCTATCCTCCTCAGCAGGTCCGCTTTGAAGGCCGCCAGTTCCCCGTGGAATATGGGCGTCGCGTACGCCTTGCTCTCCGCGACTCTTATGGCGTTGTAGTAGTCCCTGTACCCCTTCTCGACGCCTGCGGGCCCGGGGTTGGCCGGCTTCTTGAGGCACGATACCGCCCCGACGGTGGGGTCGGACAGCAGCTTGACCGCCTTCGAGAGGGCGTCGGGGGGCCAGAGGGCGTCGGCGTCGGCTATGACGATCACTT
>JAWBJM010000055.1:0-9733 GCA_038832545.1 Pyrobaculum sp. | reverse complement strand
AATCTCTATATATACATATATAGTGTTAGAAGTGCTGTTAGTCACTAACGTGGCGTAGTGGTTGGCATATATAGACATCTCTAAAAAACCTCTTCTACACCTCAACGGAGTTTTGTCTCTCAGCGTGTAGACACCCGTCAAATAGCCACTGTATGTCATATTGCCGGTCAAATAGCCGTAGACCACGCCGCTGAGATACACACCTGGGGGGAGGCGTTCTTTAATGACATTGGAGATGTCTACGTCGAGGTCTAGATACATTTGAGAAATCTCGCTCGCGGCGTTTATCAACGCGGTTGGCCTTAGCCAATTTATTACCCCGCCGTGGCTATACTTCAAAAATGTAATATTCCACTTAAAGACATCGCCGTCGAATTCCCAAGAGGCCACGGCCCCTTTTAACAACGTTTTGTTTCTCACTTCTCTCAACACAGCGTCTAACATCTCGCCGAGGCGGCGGTAAGTCGACACGTCGCGGGCCGCCAGGGCCTTTTGCGCCAAGTCCTCAGCGGCTTGGCACAACGCCTCGTCTATAGTTTTTATAAAAGAGCCCCATTGGTCTTTTACAAATTTAACTATTCTAAACCCCTCTAGAGTCTTTTCATATATATGGGCTATAGAGGAGACCACTACTACTGTAGTCAACAGTAGAGAAAACACCACGGCAAAATATATCGACCACCACAGTGTCTATAATTTTTTAAAAATTACTGAAGTAGCTCCACCCCCGCCACTTTAGTCTCTCTCCTCTATACCACACCTGCCCCTCCCCCTGAACTACTTTTGCAAATGGGACATAGGGGCTTTCTAAAACACATCCAGGCCTCGCTGCGAACACAGGTAGGAACTCCTCGCCGCCGTTGAACACCAACTCTTCTAACTCCAGCCCCGCCTCCCCGGCGAATTTCACCACTTCTTCTGTAGTGGGGAGTCTCTCCACTACTATGTCGACGCCCGAGGCCATTGTCCACAAGACGTCTGCAAGCCCGTCTGAAGAGTCCATACTAGCAGATACACACTCAAGAGGGGGAAGAGGCCACCTAGGGTCTGGCCTCTTTAAATACCCCACCCCCCTCTCAGTCACTGGATGGGGGAGGCTCCAGTATCTATAAGCCGCCGCCGTGTAGCCAAAGTGTGGAATTGTGTACAACACGTCGCCGGGCTTTGGCCTCCTCCCCACCTGCGCCTTGGCGTATCCCACCACCGCCACGTCTACCACTACGCAGTCGCCTTGGTTTAAATCCCCCCCTAGGTACAAGAGGCCGAAGTGGCGGCTTGCCTCAGCCACTCCTTTTACTATCTCCTCCACTATGTCTAGAGACGGCGCCGTTATTGAGACTAAGAGGTATTTAGCATCGCCGTATTTTACCCTCACGTCGCTATACGCAGCAGCCACGTTTCTCCAGCCGAAGTCTGCCCATGTCTGGAAGGGTAGTTTTGAAGTAGAGGCCGCCGTGCCGTCTATTTTTAACACCAAGCCGTCTATATATACGGCGTCGTTGTCCTCTATCCCCAACTCTCTCTGTACCTTCTGTAGAAAGATCTTCTCCACTACTCTGCAGTGACTTCTTCTAAATATCTCAAAGTCTCTGAGTCTCCCCCCCTCAGTCTAATCCAGAGGGGAGAGTTTTTACAAAGTACATACCTCGTCCTAGCTCTAGAGTCGTCTCGCTGTAGTAAATTAGCCTCTACTAACTTCTCTAAGATGTGTTTTACTAAAGTCAACGCCACTGGCGCTGTTGTGTCAACTCCGCCGAATTCTAGTACTTTACGCGGTGTAAAACTCACACATGACCCACGGGCCTCTCCAACGATTTTAGACATCCCGGCGTATACTGTTTTTAACACTGAGCGGAAGTCTGATAGATTAAACCGATAGTTCATATAAAGAAACTCCTCCAAAAATTTAACTCCACTAAATAGCCAAACTTGTTTTTCTTGTATAACTCCTGATATTATTCTCCCAACACCACTACCACCACGCCCCTCCTACTCCTCGGCCCATCCATCTCTATAAGCATGACGTCTTGCCACGTGCCTCTGAGTAGTCTACCCCCCACTATAGGCATAACTAAATGAAAGCCGACGAATATATTAGCCAAATGGGCGTTGGCGTTGTCGTCAATTTCGTCGTGTCTATAGCCAGCGCCCCGGGGGAATAGAGACTTTAATTTTGACAAAATGTCTTCTCTAAGCCTCGCCTCGTTTTCATTAGCCGTCAATATGGCAGTGGCGTGTGGTACATAGATTAACGCCACGCCGTTTTTCACGCCGCTCTTCTCCACAGCCTTCTCTACTCTCTCTGTAATTACTACAATTTCTTCTCTCTGTCTTGTAGAGATGTAGAACTCCTCTACGTAGACTTTCATAGTGGCTATACTTCACAGAAATATAAACAAGACGCCGACTGACACGCCGCTTATTAAATTCACAGATTCGTTTGTTAAAAAGCCCCTCTTGACACATCCAGCTCTCTGAGTCTCCGACACCGCGCCGTTACAGATATACTTTATCTGTAGCGCAGCCCCCAAAACGCTGTCTAACAACTCCCCCACGTATCCAAGAAGCGCCACTTTCCAAAAATCCACCGAAGTGAAAATCTGCGCCAATACGCCTACCGTAAAGGCCCCAGCCAGCGAGGCCAGAACGCCCACAGGCGTTACCCCACCCGAAACCCCCGGCTCTACTCTACGCCATGGGGTTAATATATAACGAGGGGCGCCGCCGTATGCCACGCCTATCTCACTCGCCCATGTGTCGGCTGTAGCCACTGCAACAGCCACTGCAGCGGCCCCGAGGAACTTTACATCTCCAGTCAATATATACAAAAAGGCGAATAACGCAATGGGCGTCCCGACGCCGAAGACTTGTCCCAAAGACCTCCCCGAGACGTCTTTTAAACCAATCGACTTCTTCCAATCCGCCTTGAGTTTTGTAAAAAGTGAAGAAGTGACAAAAAACCACACTAATAGGAGAAACAGCCCTACGTGGGCTAGTACGGCCAAAGACCCCACTACAATAGCCGATGCCGCGCCCCTCGGCGTGAGAAAGCCTCTCCACAAGGCTAAGACGGCAAGGGCGGCGATAGAGCTCAACGCAGCCAGTTGAAACTCCATCGCCTTAGTTACTAAATAAATATTTATTGATTTCTAAAGACATGGATATCGTATCTAGACTTTATCAAAAATACGGCGGCGAGTTAGAAAAAGCGCTTCAACACTATCTCACTCTCGACGCTGCTCAAGACTTTAGAGAAGAGGTGTTGTACCAAATAAAGACGGGGGGGAAGAGGCTAAGGCCGCTTTTGACGCTGGCGACAGCGGAGGCGGTGGCTGGAGAGTGGAAGCCGGCACTGCCCGCCGCCGTCATTGTAGAGCTTATACACAACTATTCTTTAATATACGACGACATAATAGACAGAGGAGATGTGAGAAGAGGCCTCCCCACAGTTAGAAAACTATACGGCGACAATGCGGCTATTTTAATAGGCATATGGTATAGAGAAGCTATTGAAGAGGCTGTTCTAGACACGCCGAAGCCCGTGGTCTTCGCTAGAGAAGTGGCTAAAGTAATTAAAGCAATAGACGAAGGCGAGAGGCTAGACATATTGTTCGAATGCGCAGGTAGAGAAGACCCGTATTTTGTAAAAGCTAAGAGAAGGGAGGTGACTCTAGACGACTATATACAAATGGTGTCTTTAAAAACCGGCGTTTTAATTGCGGCTGCGGCTAAGTGGGGCGTTTTGTCAGTCAGCGACGACGCTGAGCTAATAGACGCCGCCTGGAACTTCGGCCTAAATGCAGGAGTTGCTTTTCAAATAATAGACGACGTATTAGACATCTACGGAGACCCCAAGAAGTTTGGAAAAGAAATTGGTAAAGACATTAAAGAACACAAACGGGGCAACGTAGTTGTGGCTATAGCGCTGACTAAACTACCGCCTAGAGATAAAGAGGCCCTCCTCGATATATTACGTAGAGACATAGTAGACGAAGAGGGCGTGAAGAAGGCGGTGGAGCTTCTCGACACAGCGGGGGCGAGAGAAGAGGCGATAAAACTCGCGGAGAGATTTAAGACAGAGGCAGAGCGTTATTTGTCAAAAATCCCCAATAACGAGGCGCTGCGAGAACTCCTCCACTTTATCTTAGAGAGACAGTACTAAAATGATAATAGTAAAACTGGGAGGCTCCGCCATTACAGACAAGTCGAAACCGTACACTTACATAAGAGGCCGCGTGGTCAAAATAGCCTCTGCATTGAGGAAACACGCCGCCGTCTATATACACGGAGCTGGTTCTTTTGGACATCCACAAGTCAAAGCCTTCGGCTTAACGCCCATCGGTATATCATACATCAAAGCAGCCCTTAGGCGGCTCACTGCATATGTAGTAGAGGAGTTAATCGAGGCGGGGGTCTCCGCCATGCCGATAGAGCCCAGCGAGGTCTTCTGGGGTAGGGCACTCGCCAGGCCGGAGGTGGTACTCCACGCAGTTAGATACGGACTCAGCCCCGTCCTACACGGCGATGTAGTGCCCTACGAAGACGGCTACGTAGTGGTAAGCGGCGACGAAGTGGCAATAGAGTTAACAAAAGTAGTGAAGCCACAAGCCGTGGTTTTTTTAATGGACGTAGACGGAGTCTACACCAAGCCGCCCGGCGCCCCCGGCGCAGAGAAGTTAAGAGAAATCCCCCCGGGGTTTATTCTAGACGGCGCCTCTGGCGTAGACGTGACGGGAGGCTTGAGAAAAAAAATCGAAGCCGCCTTCGAGATATCGACATTGGGGGCAGAGGTCTACTTCTGCTCTATCCACGACATAGACGCAGTGAAGTCTATCGCAGAGGGTGTCCCCCCAGAGAGTTGTACAAAAGTTAAAACGTCCGTATAGACCTTGGCTTATTGTTCACAAGCTCAATTCTTACATCTCCAGTAATTCTAACCCCAAGTGCGTTTTCCACT
Organism: Pyrobaculum sp.; assembly: GCA_038832545.1. GTDB lineage: Archaea > Thermoproteota > Thermoprotei > Thermoproteales > Thermoproteaceae > Pyrobaculum. The sequence continues at coordinate 4,776 of JAWBJM010000055.1, read as the reverse complement.
TCTCCAAGCCATGCGCCAATCAGCCCCAGTGTATTTCTGTCCAGTGGGTATATTAACACAACTACGGGGTTTTTTACATTTGTAGGGAGGGGCTCTATAATATCATTTGTGAGTATTGGAGCCTGCACTCTAGGCAGTGGGAGTATATACACAGGCTTCTCTGCAGCATCTACGGCAATTTGAGCCGCGATGTTCTCCGACAGACGCGTGCCCTGCTGGTATAAAATTACGTATACATACGCATTGTCGAACTTAGGCGGTTTTCCAACTGTCTCGTTGCCTCCCTCTATTATATACGCCTCAGAGAACGACAGTATTTGTTCAAAACTCACCTTTGGCTTAGGTATAATTAATTCAGCGAGCCCCGTCGTCCCTAGTATAAATCCAGTCTCTGCAAAGATGAGAGCTGCCAGTGCGATTATGAACACTAATCCGCGTTTTCTCCTCTTGTCTCTACTAACTGGCATAGTGTCTTATGGCCAGTAGTTTATAAAGTTAACAATAGGCTAGGCTGCCGGGATTTACCAGAGTGAGCCACATAGCTAATAAATAGATTAGAACTAAGCCTACCCCAACGCCCTCTAGATTTTTATATTGTCTACTTAACAACAAAACCGACCCAGCTAAAGCCCCCAATAATACGTAGCCTATCAAGACGCCGCAGTGTGGGTAGTATACAATACTCCAGAGCCCAGACAACACCAAGGTTATGAATAAAACAGCAGCTGCCCCTACTGCGAACTCGAATTTATCCATAGAGGCAAATTTTTAGAGCTATTTAAAGACTTAGACATTTATATAGCCTTATGTACAGAGATACGTGTCTATACTAGCAAGCGGCGTGGTTAAATGTCCTGTATGCGGCGCCGAGGCTTTTCACTACGTCGAATTGTTATACGACGTGCCTCTTTTCGGAAACGTCGTAATATACAGCGCCTATTGTGAAAACTGTGGATACAAGTCGTTTGACGTAGACTACGCAGAGGTGGGGAGGCCGATGAGAGTTATCTTTACGCCTAGAGATGGACTAGACGTAGCCAAGTCGTTAGTCATACGTAGTAAGACAGGCACGATACTCTCGCCAGACCTCGGCTTCACTCTTGAGCCGGGCACACAGGGAGAGGCTATAGTTACAACAGTAGAGGGGCTTTTATACAAAGTCATCGACTATGCAGAAAGGCTAAAAATCCTCGAGCCAGAGGCTGCGGAGAGAGTAGAACAGTTTATAAAAAACGTATATAGGAAAATAGAGACAGGCGGCTTTACGCTAGTGGTAGAAGACCCCTTGGGGAAGTCATTTATTTCTCCATATAGACAAGACACTGTGAGAGTAGAATATTTAGACTAGAGACACGTCTCTACAGTACACAGCCACGTATTCCTCTAAGAATGGTAAAAACTCTCCATAGCTAGAAAGCTTTTGATACATACTCTTAGCCAAGTCCCCAGCGGGGTAGCCCCTTTGTGTATATCGACATGCCCTAATCAAAGTGGCTAATTTGTCTGCAAAAGCCACTACTCTCCCCACGAGGTTAGTCTCAAATCTATACCATCTAAAAAACTCGAGTAGGTGGGGAAACTCTCTTTTAAACACTTCGTCCTCCACCTCCTCCCACTTAACTCTATCTCGGACCTCTCTACCTGGGTGGCCTAAGATAGACTCGGCCAAGTCGTGCACCACGGCGGCGGCCAGCGCCTCCGCCACGTCTATCTCCTCTCCCACTAGTCTAAGCCTCGCCGCTATTTCCCCAGCAAGTAGCGTCGTTAATAACGTATGTGAACATATAGACTCCGCATCCTCTACGCCTCTCTGTAGCCACCCCACTCTCGGCGTCTTACATAGAGTGTCCACTATAGACAACAAGTCGTTCATAACGCGCCGAAGAGGTGGGGCTCTGACCTACTCCCAATTTCATACGCATAGGGCGTCTTCATCACGTCGGGCACCTCCTCTCTCTTAAAATTAGCCAAGGCCCACGACAGTTTGGCGTAGGCAGTCTCCGGCAACATGTCCTCCAGCGGCACTACGCCTAGTGAGAAGAGCTCTCTCCCCCTCCTATAAACATATAGATTAGTCCTGCCGTATAGCGTCTGGCTAGTCATAAAGACCAAGACCCCCGCGTCTATTATTTTCTTTATCGAGGGCAGTAGATACTCGCCCACGTGGCCGAAACCAGTGCCCTCTATTACCACGCCCTTGACGCCCACCTCGGCCAAAACTTCTAACAAAAGGGGGTGCATCCCGGGGTAGAACTTCACCAAAGCCACAGCCTCTTCAAACTTTGGGAAGTACTCCAAGCCCCCTCGTTGTTTATATTCCGTGGCTGTTATCTGCAAAACGTCGTCGTCAATGTGGTATTCTGCCAAGGGAGGAGAGTTAATAGACTGGAAGGCGTCTCTCCTAGAGGTGTGCATCTTCCTAGCCCTAGTGCCTCGGTGTATAGTCACTGTCCTATCGCCGCTTTCTTTATGCATAGCTATTGTAGACTCGGCGAAGGGGGCTCTCACCGCCGTGGCCACTGCACCTTTGAGATTAAACACGGCGTCTGTAGAAGGCCTGTCGCTAGACCTCTGCGCACCTGTGAAGACTATAGGCCCCGGCGCGGACTTAAAGACAAAAGCCATGGCGGCCGCCGTGTAGTGCATAGTGTCTGTGCCGTGTAACACCACCACCCCCCTAGCCCCCTTACTAAACGCATTGCCTATCTCCAAGGCGATTTTTGACCAAACTGCTGGCGTCATATCTTCGCTAAACTTGGCAGTCACTTCCTCCACCGCTATAGAGACCTCTAGCCCACCTAGCAGCTCAAAAAGATAGTCTACACTCAACGTGGGGTAGACCCCCCCAGTGACGTAGTCTACACGAGACAGTATAGTCCCCCCCGTGGCCAAGACCCACACACTCTCGCCGCCGACTTCTAACTTTTTAGACACGCCCATTCTAGGCGTCTCCACCTCTCCTAGTTCTACAATCTCCTTCACTCTACTCTTCTTCACGCCTACGTTGTAGCCGTTTTTAAGTTTTATAACTAATACATCAGGCTCGCTGTATTGAGTAGGGGGTATCAACACCCCCTCGAAGACATCTCCACTTTCCAAAATCACTCTAACTCTCTTGTACATACCCCCACGTCTATTAAGAATTAAATTTTTTACACCAGTCGCCGTTGTGTTACTCCCCTACACACACGCCCTCGAACACACGTGGAGTAAACACAAAACTGAACCCCCCCTCTACGACTAACCTACCGGTGGGAAGCTGGCCGGGGTACACTTTCACGTTTTGAAACACTGCTTTTAAATACCCAGTTGACCCAGCCTCGATCTCTGACGTCTCGACGCCTTTTGAGTAGAGTCTCACACTAGACGCAGCTACGCCGTTGAGCTCTACATAAACTACTCTAACAGACCCCACGCCACCTGTAGAAATACAGACTTTCATCTCCACGCCCCCCTCCACTGGGTATACATAGGCGTCTGTAACTGCGATGTATACATACTGAGTAGTGGCGTAGAGCGTGGAGTATAAATAACTCGCCAACGCAAAGACTATGACTAACATCACAGATATGAGAATGGCCACTTGTATACTAACAATTACGCCTCTCATATTGTATTCTACATGTTTAAATAAATAAGTGGAGAGGTGCCCCGCCGAGTTCACAGCGCGGCGTCAGCCGCCCTCGCCCGGCGTAGTCCCGGCGGGTGTATATAGCCATAGTATTTTAAACTTTGCCCCCGGGAGGCGTAAATTTATAAGTTCAACACCCGTGTCGATTTATGAAAAATTTTCCCATTACTAAAATAAACGACTACGTCTGGGAGATACCACCTGGAGTAAAGCCTTGTCAAAAAGTGCCAGTTAGAATATATGCAGACAGCGCCTTGTTAGAAAAAATGAAGGCAGATTTAACAATTGAACAAGGGATTAACGTAGGCTGTCTCCCAGGTGTGTATAAATACAGTATAATCCTACCAGACGGCCCCCCAGCTCAGCCACAGACAGCACTCTCATACGCACTCCTCACACAAGTACTTCCCGTTCTCATAGATGAACCACAGCCGCATTAGCACAAGCGCGCTAGGCCCACCGCCCCACACGGCCCTCTCTATTATCCTCCTCCCACACTTGGCGCATACTGCCGTCCAGGCGTTTTTTACTACGCGGTCAAGCGCCTTTTTGCCGAGGCGTGGATGCGCGTAAATTTTCCCGTTGTAGATAAAGACCTCCACGCTCATAGCCTTTTCGCGGCCTTCACATTCGTTATTCTCGTAACGCCGTCGTATTTCCGCTCAACGAGGTTGACTAGCGCTACACAGCGCTCGCTAGCCACAGCGAATTTGAAGTCTTTTAGCGGCGAGTCGTATAATGCCCCTTCCAGTGCCCGCACAAAGGCCTCTATGATTAACTCAGGCGCCATGGACAGCGTTATCTGTCCGCACAGCCACTGGCAGTTGGCACTAAAGCAATGTCTCAGCACTTTAGTTAACTCCTCAACAGTGGGCGCGGCCTCTGCTGTGGCCTTTGACTCTAACGTCGCCTTAACCTCCGAATTTTGAACTATTTCAGGCTGCGCGGTGCTGGCAATTGCCGCCGTGCTGACAGTTGCGCTAACAGCCGCATTAGCCTCGGCCCCGCCTTGCGGGGCGCTCGCCTGGGAGTTCCCCTTGGTTTTACCAGTTTCTTGCTCTGAGCGGGTACTTGTATCCTTCCAGGATACTGGGGGTTATCAATGACCTGTTGTACCATGCTCTGTAGAGAATCTCTCTTCTAGA
>JAWBJM010000054.1:0-9787 GCA_038832545.1 Pyrobaculum sp. | reverse complement strand
TCTACTAGCCTCAAGGCGGGCTCTCCCGCCGATATTAATTTTTTCATATCGTAAAGAAAATCTGGGGCGTAGTCTACGCCGTAGTGTTTTTTATAAGCGGCGGCGAGGTCTATAACTTTTTCTCCAACTACGGCTGCGATTTTCACCTCCCCACCTATTTTTACAGTGGCCAGTTTCACACATTTTATATAAAACCTCTTTAAATATATAAAATATCGACTTCGATATCGGAACCGAAATGTTTAAAAATTCAGCACTGTAAATAAACACATGGCGCCGCCTCCGTGGGCTTTCGTATGGAAGAGAGGGCTTAGAGAGTTAGTACTGTGGTCACTATCTGAAAAATCTATGAACGGCGCGGAGATTATAAGAGCAATAGAGGAATATACATGGGGCTTTTGGAGGCCTTCGCCGGGGTCAGTGTACCCCCTACTTAAACAATTAGAGGCAGAGGGTTTAGTGTCGAAGAGAGAAGACGGGCGCTACGTATTAACAGATGCGGGGAAGAACGTAGTTAAGAAAATCCCATGGCTGAGGGGGCCTAGGCTAGGCGGCCCTAGGACTATAGAAGAGACTGTAGATGAATTAGAGAGTCTCGCTCTGTACATAGTCGACTTGGCGGCGTTAGATAGAGACAAGGTGGCGCAGTACTGCGACAGATTGAAAAAAGTAGCGGAGGCTTTAAGTCTATGCAAATAAAACACCTATATAAATAAAAAATATTATTTTTTATAATGTTAATTGTGTCTAACCTCTCAGTGGCGGTGGGGGGCAGAGTGATTCTTAGAGATGTTTCTTTTTCAGTAGGCCGAGGCGAAGTCTTCTACGTACTTGGCCCCAACGGAGTGGGGAAGTCTTCGTTATTAAAGGCACTGGTAGGCATCCCGGGGTACGAGACTCCAACTGGCGTGTTGAAACTAGACGGAGTGGATTTGACAGATAAGAAAATTGAGGAGAGGACAGCCGCCGGCCTTGCGTTGGCGTTTCAAAATCCGCCTCGGCTACACGGCGTGAGAGTGGGGACGTTGTTAAGCCACATTTGTAGAAAGAGTGGATGTGACCCAGTAGAGGTGGCTGAGAGTCTAGAGCTTAGACATCTATGGGATAGAGAAGTGGGGAGGCTCTCTGGGGGTGAGGGGAAGCGTCTAGAGTTAGCCACTGTCGCCGCCATGAGGCCTAAGGCCGCTTTAATCGACGAGCCAGACAGTGGAGTTGATGTAGATAGCCTGGCGCTCGTGGGGAGGGCTTTGAAAAATCTTTTAGAAACGGCAGCATTGGTGGTGGTGACTCACAGTGGCTATATTACTAAATACGTGCCGCCGAGTAGAGCATGTGTAATTCTAGGGGGGGTTTTTAAAAAATGTGGAAGTGGAGAATTGGTTGAGGAGGTGTTAGCATATGGCTTTACTAAACTGGCTTGAGGTAGTTAGAGAGAGAGCTAGAAAAGCTCTAGACAAACCTGCGCAGCACGGGCCGGATTTAGATATTTTAAAATTTTTAAACGGGGGCGGTAGAGTAGAGGAGGAGTCGGTGGTGAAAATCGCAGAGAGGGCTGGCGTCACGGCAAAAGCTCCGGCGTATTATATACAAGCAGATGACATCTATTTTAAATACCTTAGTAAAATTCCAGGTGTCGAAGTTTACAAAATTGAAGACTTTGTAGAGACGCATAGAGACCTTGTAAAAGACTACGTCTGGAGGCTTGTGCCTCCCGACTTAGATAAATATACGGCGGTAGCTGCGTTGAGAGGGTCTGGAGGGTATGTAATTAGAGTAAAGCCAGGCTCTAAGCCCAAAGACCCAGTATTAGCCTGTCTCTCAATTGTTAGAGGGGGCCTACAGGCGCCACATAATATCGTCATTGTGGAGGAGGGCGCCGAGGCTGTGGTCTATACTGGATGTGTCATTGCGCCAGAGGCGGTGGGGCTCCACGTAGGTATTTCAGAGTTCTACATCCACAGAGGTGGCAAGTTGAAGTTTATAATGGTCCACAATTGGAATAAAGCCGCCCACGTCAGGCCGAGGACTGGGGTAGTTGTAGAAGAGGGTGGACAGTACGTAGAGTACTACGCCAATCTAGCCGCCGTGAGTACTTTACAGACTATGCCCAGGATATGGCTTAAAGAAGGGGCTACTGCGTACACTTCATCTGTAGTGTTGGCGAGAGGAAATTCAATAATTGATATTGGAAGCGTCGCATTTTTAGAAGGCGGCGGCGCCGGAGCTGAGTTAGTCACTAAGGCGTTGGCCACAGAAGAGGCGGAAGTGGTAATGCGCGCCGAGGTGCATGCCGCGGCTCCCTCTAGAGGACATGTGGAGTGCAGCGGCCTTTTGATGTCTGAAAAAGCTCGTATTGTGACAATTCCACAACTATCTGCGTTGAATAAAGAGGCTGTGTTGACGCATGAGGCTTCTATTGGGAAGTTGGCAGAAGACGAGATTAACTACCTCATGGCCAAGGGCTTGACATATCAAGAGGCTGTTTCTCTATTAGTTAGAGGCTTTGTCTCTACTGACGTCTATAAATATTTACCAGAGTCGGCGAGGAGATATGTAGAGAGTATTGAAAAACTAATAATTGAAAAGGCGCTGTGAGAGTTTTAGAAATTTTCGCATCGCTGCAGGGCGAGGGGGTAAATCTGGGGAGGCCCTCTGTGTTTATTAGGCTTGCCGGCTGCCCCATTCGTTGTGTTTACTGCGATACTAAGTACTCATGGGGCTTTGACACCGGCGTAGAGATGTCGGTGGGGGAGATTGTAGAAAAGGCGGCCTCTTTCGGCGTGGGGCACGTGGTGGTCACAGGCGGCGAGCCTTTGGTGTGGCTGGGGAGGGGCTTGGAGGAGCTTGTCAGAGGGGTCAAGAGACTGGGCTCGGTGGAGATTGAGACAAGTGGGGTCTACCCCCCGACCGACGAGTTAGACAAGTATGTAGATTACTACGACGTGTCTCCAAAACTCTCAAACGCTGGCGTATCTGTGAGGCTCCACCCATTCTACCCGAAGAGTAGAAAGGCGTGGTTTAAATTCGTAGTGAGAGATGTAGAAGACGTAGCCGAAGTTGAGAAGTATATTGAAGAACATAACATTGACAAAGACAGAGTCTTCCTCATGCCTATGTCACAGACGCCGGAGGAACACGCCGAAGTCTTGAAAAAGATATGGAACTACGCAGTGGCCCGGGGGCTTAGAGTAACCCCCAGGCTCCACATAGCCGTGTGGGGAAATGTAAGAAGTAAGTAAATATAGTAATTAGTTTGGGACGCTATGGAAAAAGAACTTAAGAGGCTAGTAGACATTAGAGACTTGTTGAGAAGCGCATTGGACGACAAAGACTGGGACTTGGTAGAAGAGGCTCTAGAAGAGTTAGAGAGTCTCGTGGCTGAGTTAGAAGAGAGACTTTGAACCACCACGGCGGTGAACATGATAGTTTTTCAACTTTTTATAAATTGTCAAGAATAGACACTTAACATCGCCGCCTGTGCCTCTCCTACAAATTGAGGCGCCCGCTCTTATTCGTCTTTTTCCATCATACTCTGGTGAGAAAGGGTCTATTGTTAAGGAGGCGAGTGAAATCGCAATTAACAACACTGCTTAGTATGTAAGTCACTAAGCTGAGGACTGTCAATACGGGTACAGGCCAATGGCGGGTACTTGTGGACTAGGCTCTTTGCATCTTGTGTAAAAGCCGCCTTTTGAGTAGTCAAAATTTTAACTTTTAGAAAGGCACTTCCACACGGCCTCTCTGTCTCTACAATTTTATAGGACTTTGACGTTGGCTTCTCCAAAATTGGTAACATATTTTTCAGACACAAACAGCCTCGGCTATGTTACTACCGCCTTGACTTTTTTCAACGCTGTTAAGACCTCCTCTTCTGATGCCCCCAGCCAATTCGCCTCGTTTAACGCTTCGCGACTTATCGCCAAGGTGCCGTCTGGCCGACGTGTTGACCTCTTCTGGATTTCCCACATGAGGCGGTAAACTCTATCTCTCTTAGCCTGGGCTCTGAGTATAGATTTCTCTAGTGAGTTGCCCATTAGAGTATACAACACGATTTCAACTATTTTGTTAATTCTGTCTGGAACACCTACCACTGACCCCCTCAGCTCAATTCTACACCTTTTCTCAACTCCTAACAACTGCGCCAGTCTCTTAGTAGCGCTCTTCGCCGTCCTTTCTTTATCTACAATCCCCCCTATGATAAATTCACTATGGGCGGCGGCTGTCTCTTCTGTAAATACACAATCCCCCTCTGGGTCTAAAACCACTGGGTTTCTCAAAGGCGGAAAGTCCCGTCTTATATTTACTCTATGTACTAACCCCCTCGCATGGAGTTGGAAGAGGTGTATAAACTCCTCTGGAGTGTTAGTAATCCACAGAGCGCCGTCCCACCATACAGACCTCACTACATAGAGCGATGTGAGTATTTGTTCAACCAGTTCGTGTTTCTCGCCTTCTGTGTGTTCCCCCCATAGAGAGAGGTCTATTATAAACACAGGGCCGCCGGGCGGCTCTTCTATAGACAACGGCGTGGGGCACCTCTTTTCGAGTCTCCACCTACAGACGTGACCCCCTTGTCTATACACAAGTCTCACCCCGCCCCACTCTCCTGCCACATCTCCCACCCCCTCGCCGGGGCAGAGGCGGTATCTACCCACTATTAGCCACAATGCTACACACTGGGGCAGATCCCACTTACACTTAAGCCGCTTCGGTAGACAAATAGAGTCGACCCCCCTCTCTTTTATTTGTTTAAAAACAAACTTCCAGAGAGGCTCTAGGCCCACCAGTACTTCTTCCTAAGTATCTCCGCCGCCTTTACCATAGCTCTTAATTTTTCTAAAGCCACAGACCTGGGGAAGGCTCTATACATACCAGGCGCAAAGCCGCAGTCTGGGTTGAGCCAAATTCTCGTGGGGTCGACGTATTTTACAATTTTCTCTACGTGGGCAGCTACCTCCTCCGGAGTCTCTACTCTCTTGGGATCTCTTACGTCAATAGAACCGAGGCCTATTTCCTTGTCGCTAGGGAGTATTTTTACAAACTCCACAGGGTCCCCCATCTTGGGGTGTTTATACTCCACTACGTACTGCCTCACTTTTATGTCAAAGACATGGGGAGCCAGCCTCTCGTAGCCCACCACTGGGGAGTCTTCAGTAGGCCACCTGTCTAGGTGCATGCCTATACGTACAGAGGTGCCGAAGCCCTGTACGACTTCGTTGACTAAGTCCACTGCTAGTTGTATCTCGTCTCTAAGGCCTCTATATCTCTGGCCGTAGAGTTCCGACGCCACTTGTTTATACCGATCTGGCTTGTCTTGCTCAGCCTCAATTAAATCTCCCAACATAGGCTCATCTAACTGCACAAAGGCAACGCCAGCGTCGATTAGCCTAGCCACCTCTCTCCTCAGCACTTTTACATATGCCTCCGCCGCGTCTTCTGGCCTCGGGTAGTAGGGTGTCGAAATTTTCGCATGCCAAGCCTCCCACATAATTAAATAGGGCGACGGCAGCGTCACTTTTAAAGGCCTACTGGCTACTTTCTTTGCGTATTGGACTTCATCTACTGCGAGGACGCTGTCTTCTATATACCCCGCGATCACTGGACGCCATAGAGTGAGGGGGGCTTTGTACTTTTTCATAATCTCTCTGGCGTTGGGGTGTAGCTCTTCTACTCTCACAATTTTAAACCCTCTAATTTTCTGACCAACAAAAGCCACAAATGAAGTTCTTCTCTGCTCACCGTCGGTAATTACGTCGAGGCCAGCCTCCTCTTGGTCTCTAATCGCTAATTTTACAGCGTCGTCGAGATATTGAGAAAATGTCTGTTGGTCCAACTGCCCCTTTTCAAATCTCTCAAAGGCCTCAATTAGCCACTGCGGCCGTGGCCACGACCCCACTACAGAGGTTATAAACGCCCTTGGCAACATGTAAGTCCAGAAGCCGTTGTTTTAAATAAATTTTGTCTATTCAATGTATATAAACCTATTTAGATAATATACTATGACTACCGTCGGTAGGAAAATAGAAAACGTTTATCTAGTGGCATTCGCCAGAACTGCCTTTACTAGATTTTCTAGAAGAGAGCCTCAGCGAGACGACTTTTGGGACCTCCGGCCAGAGGAGATTGCGGCGGTGGCTGTTAGACATCTCTTCGACAAGACTCACATCCCACCTGAGGCGGTAGACGATTTATTGACTGGCACTGCGCTGCCGGTTGGAGAACAGTGGCTATACGGAGGGCGGCATGTAGTATACGCCGCCAAACTGCCCTATACAATACCAGCGGCTCATATAGATAGACAATGCGCCTCTTCGATAACTACTGTGGGCTTTGGGGCGTTGGAAATCGCCACCGGTATGGCTGACGTAGTTATTGCGGGAGGCGTCGAGAAGATGTCAAAAAACCCCATGTACGAAAACCCCCACATTGAGATAAACCCTAAGTTTCTCACAGAGGAGGAATACGTAAGGCTATACAACCTCCCCATTGGCTACGTCATGGGCCTCACCGCAGAGAGATTGGCTGAGGTCTCTGGGATAAAGAGAGAGGAGATGGACGCATGGTCTTATAGAAGTCATAAAAAAGCCGTAGAGGCGTATGAAAAAGGCTACTTTAGAGAAGAAATCGTCCCAGTAGAGGTGGAGAGAGAGGGGCAGAGACGTGTGATAAATAGTGACCAGTCGGTGAGGCCGGACACCACACTAGAGGCTTTGGCTAAGCTCCCGCCCGTCTTTAAGCCAGACGGCGTCATCACAGCGGGTAACTCATCCCCACTCAACTCTGGAGCGGCCTACGTTATGTTGGCCTCTGGCGAGGCTGTTAAAAAATACGGCCTGGAGCCTCTGGCGAAGATTAGAGCAGTTGCTTTCGCCGGCGTGCCGCCTGAGGTGATGGGCATGGGGCCTGTTCCCGCTTCGAAAAAGGCCTTGGAAAAGGCAGGGCTCACAGTTAGACAAATTGGGAGGTGGGAAATCAACGAGGCGTTTGCCGTAGTGACTCTATACGCAATTAAAGAACTAGGCCTGGACCCCGAAGTTGTGAATACTAGAGGAGGCGCTATAGCCATTGGCCATCCCCTGGGGGCCACCGGGGCGAGGATAATTGGGACGCTGGCTAGACAACTACAAATAGACGGGGTGGATTTCGGCGTGGCCACTCTCTGCGTCGGTGGGGGGCAGGGGGCGGCCCTAGTTCTAGAGAGAGTTTAGATACATATTATTAGTAGAAAGGGGCTTGTTGAAAAAAGACTTATATACACCACACCGCCAATTGTCTCTACGCCTTAAAAGTCCGATAGGCCACGTAGATAGCTAAAGCTGCGATAACAACGTCGACGAAAAAACGCATTATTCATATCTCAGAGCCTGGACGATATTTATTCTACTCGCCCTTATTGCAGGTAGAAGCGCGCCGGCTAAGTTTATAGACAACACTATAAATGCCGTAGTCGCAATGGTTACTGGGTCGAGGACTAGTTTATCCATCTCCATGATGAACGCGTGTCTAGCCCCGAAGTCCCCGGCGGCGGCGCTACTAGTCCTTTGCCCAAACAACGCCGCAGGCCCTGCGTTTGACAACGGTATTAACAACGCCATGCCAATGGCTATTCCTATCAACGCGATTAGAAAAGCCTCCCCTAGGAATAGAGTCAATATTTGCCTCCTCCTAAAGCCTATAGACCTCATAATTCCAATTTCCCTAGTCCTATGTAACACATTAATAGACATAGTGTCGTAGAGCCACAGCGCCGTTATTAAAGTACTCACCCCCGCCACCACTGCCAAAAACATTTGGAAAGAGGTGAAGAAGTTATTTATCGACTCTAACACGGCAAGCGGCGACACTACGTCTACGTTTGGGAAGTTTGCTCTAATCTCTCTACTAATTGCCTCTATCTTCGACGTGTCGTCAACAAACAACAAAACTACGTTGTATGTAGTTACGCCTGTCAAATGTCTAAATGTATTTATGTCAATTAAGACAGCCCTCCTCGTGTCGAAGAAGGCAATTGTCCCCGTGGACAAGACGCCAGATGCTATAATTGTCTGTGAACGCCTCCCCACAGAGAGCGAGGCAGGAGACCCCACAGACACTTTCTCTTCGCCCGTAGTCCTGTCGAAAGAGACGAAGTAGCCAATTAATACGAAGTTGGAAGATATAAACATGTCGCCTTTATACAACGCAGTTCTAGGCAAAACAAATTCCAAGTACGAGGGGTCTAGGCCGTAGAGTGTAACTGGTATAGAAGAGCCGCTGCTTGTTTTAACCACCCCCCGGGCAGTGGCGATCGGCACTACAGACGCCACTCCCTCAATCATTGAAAGCGTGGCCACGTCAGCGTCTGTGAACATTGCGCCGCTGACGGAGATGAGATTAGTCTGAAAATTTTTTGTAAAATAGTCTGTTAAGTAGGCCTTAAATGTCTCCCCCAGCAACAACGCATAGCTCAACGCAGTGAAGGCAATAACGACACCAATAATGGCGCCTATAGTACGGCCCTTCCGCTCCCACAGCCCTTGCCACGACATTTTAAAAAGCTCAAACATAGTTAGAATTATGTGTTATTTAATAATTTTTTTCACTAAACTTTCTTAGCCCCCCATAGCCTCGGCCTAGACGCCTCTAACAACTCCACCGGCCTGCCCAAAAGTTCTGCGTAGGTCACGACCTCGACGCCTCTCCTATCTGCATATGTGTACAATCTAGAAATCTTCTCTCTCCAATCTATGTCTCTTAACAAATGGTGCCCCACCACTAAAAACCTCGGCCTCAGCTCAACTATCTCAATTAAATTATCGACCGCCTTCTCCACCTCCCAGTTTAAATAAGTAGGGGGGCCGCCGATGAACACCGCCGTGGGGTTTATACTCTTTATAAAATCCACAGGCTCTCTCTCCACTGGACCCTCTACATCTGGGACAAAGACCAATCTCTCTTCGCCGTCTATTACCGCAAAGGCTATCACCTTCCCAGTCTTTGACCCCGTGGGGCCGTGCCAAAGCGGCTGCGAAACAGCCACGGTGGTGCCGCCGAATTTAAACTCTCTCCCGTCTACATATAACAACTCCCCTCCGGCCTCACTTATAGCTTTTGCCAAGCCCATGTGCCTACGTCTCTGCGACCAGCCCAAGTCCGCGGGGCCACACGTCCACTTACAGCCCTCTAGGCATTCTTTTACCTCGGCAATAGACATCACCTTCAAATCCTTTCCTGAATTTGGTCCTGAATGGCGAGTTTTTCGCCGGGTGTTTCCTGAAATTTTCAGGATTAGGAAAGCGGAAAATTCGCTTTTCAGGACCAAATTCAGGAAGTGGGGACTTTTGGCTGTAATATTACTGTATTACCGTGTATGCACCCTTACCGCGGCGGAAGAAGGTAATTCTTACGGCACGCGGCTCGCCTCTCTCGTAATACGAGAGTATTATCTCCCCGGCTACAAAGCGGATTTTATACCCGGGCTTTGCCCCTATCTCAATGCCGCCTCTAACGTAAGCGATTGGCGGTAGTTTCGTCGCCTCTTCAAGCTTCGCAGTACTAGAGAGCTCTGCCCTCTGCACCTCCGCCCTCTGCCTCTGCTCACGCTTGTTCTCACTAACAGACTCTGTGGCCCGCCTCAGCGTTTTCTCAACGCGCAAAGTAGTATACAACGCGGCGGCGATAGCCGCCGCGGCAGTTATGAGGCACTCCATAGCGTTAGAAACCGCCTCCGTGATTCAACATTGTACAAATATCTTCGCGTCGTATGAATGAGTTCACAGTGACTTATACAACTTATCGTTGCTACTGT
>JAWBJM010000053.1:0-9981 GCA_038832545.1 Pyrobaculum sp. | reverse complement strand
ACGAGGGCTTTCATGTAGCTTGTACCACACGCTTCCCAGCCACTGAACGGGGTAAACAGCCAGTCGGACTCTACCAACTGTATAGACTTAAAGCTCTCTTTGTGCCTCAGTTTGAGAAACACCGCGTTTAACTCCTCGTTCACAGCCCTCGCCACAATTTGACGCGCCAGAGGCTTTACCTCACGTAAAACTCGACGTATATTCTCGGCGGTGGTAACCGCCTTATCTAACTTAGCCAACTCCCCCCTCCCCCTCTCCAACTCGGCAGAGACTGCGGCCAACTCTCTCTCCGCCTCGGCGACTTCTCTACGCAATTCGGCAAGGGCCGCGCGGACTGCCAAAAGCTCTTCATACCTCTGCCTCATCTCTCTATACCGGCCCTCCACCCCGCCCAGCGCCGCCTGCGCCTCTGCAAGTCTCTTCTCTACTTCAGACAGCCTAGCTGCTGTCGTAGACATAGCCTCTCCCAACTCCCCCCTCCTCCGCAACAACTCGGCGAGTTTTTTCTCCAACTCCCCCTCTCTCGCCACCACTGCCGACAGATATGCCCTCAGTCTCTCCACCTCTCTTTTTTTACTATAGAGCTCCTCCAGAGCCTTTAGTCTCTTCTTAGCAGTGTCTAAATCGAGGGATAGATACTCTCTATTGGCTTGGTATAATCTATCCAACTCCTCCAGCCTCCTCACCTCCTCTCTCAAACTCTCCACAGCCCCCCTCAGTCTATTCTCTTCTCTCTCCAGCCCAGCCGCCTCGAACTCGTGGCGTCTCACCACATCTATAGACAACGGCGAGCCGCAGACAGGACAGCGGCCCCCCTCTGCGTACTTAGCCACTTTGAGAACCCCCCTCAGTATCTCTAGCCGAGACTTAACTTCAGCTTGTCTAGCAAGAGCCTCCTCTAGCCTACGCCTAGCCTCAGACAGACGGGCTGGGTCATATCTCTTCAACTCCTCCGGCAGCCTCTCGGCGGCGGCCACCGCCCTCTTTAACTCATAGAGCTCTTTCTCTACGTCTCCCACCTCGGGCAGCGAGGCCAACTCCTCTCTAGCTTTTTTAACCATAGCCAACTCTCTCTCCAACTCCTCCAACCCCCTCTCCACCTCCACAACGTAGTTAGCCAACTCCTCCAGCCTCTTCTCAAGACTCTCCCTCTCTTTAGTTAGCGACGCCACCGCCTCCCTAAGCCTTAGGTACTCCCCCTCCACCGCCGCGTACTCCCTCTCTACTTTTTCCAAAGAGGCGGCCCTCTCCTCCAGCTCGGCGGCTTTTCTCCTCAACGCCACTAGCCGCTCTTTTAACAAAACAGACCTCTTCTCCAACTCCTCAAGCCTCCCCGACACCCTCTCTCTCTTCCCCCTCAACTCGCCGTATATCTCTTTTACAACCTCGTCCACTTTGTCAAATTCATCAAGCCGCATAACTTTGTCGATATACTCAGGCTCTTGTAAAATACGCCTAAGCTCCCCTTGGCGAATATACAACAAATGTCTAAACTCATCCACCCCCAGCCCAGTCTTTGTAAAC
Source organism: Pyrobaculum sp. (assembly GCA_038832545.1). Taxonomy (GTDB): domain Archaea; phylum Thermoproteota; class Thermoprotei; order Thermoproteales; family Thermoproteaceae; genus Pyrobaculum. The sequence continues at coordinate 8,457 of JAWBJM010000053.1, read as the reverse complement.
AACGTAGTGGACACCTCCACGTCGCCTCTAGCCACCACCGCGCCGTTAATAGACAGATATGTGCCACTGGGGGAGGTCCCCCCCTCTCCAAAACGCCTCGCCACTACCCACTCCTCGCCCCCATGCGTGAGATATATCTTAACCTCGCCATAGGAAGCCCCCCTCTTTAGATAATCCCCCCACCTCCCCCCCGTCTTCTTAACCCACTGAGAGCCGAATAGGCCGACGGCGATGGCCTCCATAAGTGAAGTCTTCCCAGCGCCGTTGGGGCCGTGGATGAAGTTAACCCCCTCTACAAATTTAAAAACTCCCCTCCCGTGGGCTTTAAAATTGACTAACTCTACTTTCTTAATCATAGAGAGCCTTTAAGATAAGTCTATACGCCGCCTCTCTCTCCCCATCTCTAACCAAAGCCATAGCCCTCTGCACCACCTCGGCGTGTTCGCCAAGACGTTCTTTCAACACTTGCCAAAGCTGGTCGAAGGCAGAGCCTCTAAAAGCCACTGCCTTAGCCGCCGAGACGGTCCTATCCACTACGTCTATATACAAAGCTTTTGAGAAATACATAGCCAACTGCCTCGGCCTAACCCCCCGCTCCACAGCGCCCACTAACTCAATTCTCACCAAGGCGCCAGTTTTGTCAAAACGCCTAGCCGCCTCCTCCACCGCGCCGATTAGCTCAACCCCCTCTCTCACATACAGCCTCAGTCTATACATAGGCCGCCGCCGAGGCAGAGGAATAGATCGATAAGACACCCCACGGCCGGCTACGTCAATCAACACAACCCCCTTAGAAGCACTCTCTTTCACCAAGTCCCACCTCCCCACGTACTCCCAAGTCTCAAACTCCCTCACGTCCCACACCTCTACAGACCCGGCCCAGAGGGCCCCCACGGGGTGTTTGACAAAATGGTCGTGGATATGGCCAGCCGCTATGTGTATATAAGACAAGCCGTTGAAAACCTCAGGCGGCATAGTGTAGTCGTCCTCCTCCCCAGGGTAGTTAGACGCAGCCCCCACTACGCCTTGGTGTATAGCTAATACCGAGCCCGGAGGCGCCGTCCTCAACCTCTCTCTATACTCCACAACGTACTCCCTCGGCGTAGCGCAAGCCCCGTAGATATACACGCCCCCCACGTCCGCCCCCTCCCAACAGAGGAGGCGCGCCAACCCCACTCTTTCCAAAAGCCTAAGGGCTGTGTCGTATAGACACTCCCGGCCGCAGTTTCTAAAACGGACATAGCTAAAGTCGTGGTTCCCCCCTATTAAATAGATAGGGGCCCCCACCCCCTCCACCGCCTCTACAAACTTCACCAAAGCCCTAGTGGGAGGCCTCTTAGTGTCGAAAAGATCCCCAGTCACTAACACCACGTCGGCCCCAGCCCCCCTCTTCAAAGCCTCGGTAAAAGAGAGGTAGTAGTCCTCCTCTCTCTCAGAGAGGTGGTACTGAGCGCGGCCGAGGTGGGCGTCGGAAATATGTAAAATTTTCATCTCCCCACTAACTCATACGCACTCTCTAAAGCTTTATACACATGGTGACACTCCCTCCCCACTCCACATTTACTACAGACAGGCCTCCCGTCTCTAAACACCACCTCCACCACCTCCTCCCCCTCTAAAAGCCTCACTGCTACAGAGCCGTCCTCCCCCCTCCTCTTCTCTAAAACTCTCAAAGACGCCGCCCCCAAGGCGGCGCTGGGCGGGGGGTACTTGCCAAAGATTAAACGCCACTGTGTAGCCACGTCGCGGCTTTTATCAACACGCCAAGCCTGTGTCAAATCTATGTCAGAGCCGCCGTAATCTAACACTCTGTCTCTGACCTTAATAACTACGGGGATTTTAACCACAGGCCCCAACACCACCGCCTCCCCCACGTCGAGCCCCGGCAGATTTTCAAGAAATTCCTGCGCCAGTAACTCACTACTCTCCACCACAGCCACTTGGTCTCTAGGGTTTATAATCCGCATGACCGCCTGGCTCTGGCACTGGCTCACAATGTCCGGATCCACCCGACTCGGCCTCTGAGTAATAACTACTAGATACACTCCGAACTTCCTCCCCTCCGACGCCACTCTAGCCAAAGCCTCATAAGACTTAGTCCTCCTCGACATCTTCGGAGGCGCGAAGCGATGCGCCTCTTCTACAAACAACACCACAGGCCACTCTAACTTGACCCCACGGAGCCCCCTCACATGTCTCACTCTCGCCATAAAGAGCCTATTGGCTAAGTGCCACACAACGTAGTCTTGTACTTCTTCATTAACCCCGGCGAGGTTTATAATAGTCAAATCCCCCAACATCTTAGACAGTGGAGTAGACCTAGCTGCGAACACCCCCAGCCTCTTCAAACGTTTTAAATACATCAACGCGCTGAAGATAGAGTGTCTATCCCGCGCGGCTAAATGCCGCAAGTCGTCGAGGGGGAGGTCCCCCGCCCACTTCTGTAATAGTTTATTCAAAGCGGCGTCTCCCCTCAGGGCAGTCATTAAAACTTTCTGCATAAAAGAAAGCCCCACGGACTCCCCCGTAGACTTCTTCACTATCTTAGCTATATGCCACGCCAGATATAGAGCATATCTAATCTTCTTACCCCCAGGGGGCACCCCCGCCGCAGAGGCCAAAGCCTCCGGGTCGCTGTCTAAGACGCCAATTCTATACATTAAATCCCCCGCGTGGTGATGAGACACTTTAACCACCACCACGTCGTAGTGCCCCAGTCTGTGGATAGAGTCCCTCAAGGGGACGTACTCGCCGTGTGGATCCACTACCACTATCTTAGCCCCCCGCTTCAACAACTCCTCAATCAACACCACAGAGAGCCAAGTCTTGCCGCTCCCAGTCGCCGCGATAATAGCCATATGCCGCTTAATCCCATTCACGTCTAGACACACCTCTATGTCTCTACTAGCCAACTTCCCCACGCAAAGCCCCCCCTCAACTCTAAACAACTCCTCGATTTCAAAGTCCTCAGCCAAATAGACAGGAGAGCCGATCCTAGGGGGGTGTTTAGGCAATTTAAGCTCCCCCCCGTATACATACCCCAGAGTCTTCACCTTCGCCAACTGCACCTCTAAAATGTTGTTAGACACCTCCTCAATTACACTATAGAGAGGCAAATCCCGCTTAGCCGAGTAGGGGTCTCTATACAGTCTTACAATCTGGCCAATAAGCCTCACGTTTATCGGCTCTCTAGACCCGTCGAACTCTACGTGATCTACCACTACGTAGTCGTACAGACTCACAGACCTCTCCGGGTCGAGAGTGGCTATGTATTCAAAAGGAGTGGCGGCCCCCACTACATAGCCCACTTTCATACCCCCCACTGCAGTCTCAACCTCCTCGCCAGCCCCACCCCCTCCGCCATTTTTTTAATATACACGGCGTACTCAGCCAACTGGCCTGACTTAAACCTAGCGATCTCGTGGGCGTACCAAAGCCACACGTTGTAGTGCACAGAGTTTTTATACTGAGCCGCCAGAAGCCCAGCCTCCTCCCCCAAGTCTTTCGACACAGAGAAGGCCTTTACAGACGTGCCGTCGAACATTTTACTACCCACCGCGGGGACTTCAGCCAAAAGCGGGGCCTCCTCCCCCAGCCTCACATAAGACATATAGACCTTGGGTATGTTCTCCAAAGCCTCTCTCACCAAGGCGGAGAAGTTTAAATTAAAGCTATCTCTCAGTCTAAAAATCAACGTGTCTTCAAAACGGCTCTCCGCCGCCCGCACCAATTTGTCAACAGTAGACAGTTTTTTATAGTTTATATACGCGTCGCAAGCCCCAACCGCCATGGGGACTGTGTAATGTCCCGTGGGCAGGAGCCTCTTTAACAACTCGGCGTCGGTGATAGACTGCGTCACTAACAGAGCGAGGAGCAGCGCCGATTCGTAGTCAACACTTCTAATTTCTCTATACAAGTCGACAATTCTCTTTCTAAACTCCCGAATCCACAAGACAGAGTACCACTGGAGGCCGCTCTGGAAGAGATAATCCCGGCGCCTCTCGTACAATTTCTCAAACACTAAATGCTCTTTTAAAATCCTAAAGCTATAGTCTTTAGACACAAAGATAAGCCTCGCCCCCCTCTCCTCAGCCACTCTCAACAACTTAGCCAACATGTAGAGAGCCGCTGCGTGTTCTGGTATGTAGTAGAGATTTTGAAACTCTCTCGCCAGTATTAGATTATGCACAAGCCGCATCACTTTTGCGTACAGAGACCCATCTATCAACAATACATCTACGCCATGTTTCTCAATAGCCTTTATGCCAGCTAGAGACTCCACAGTAATTAAATAAGCCCAAGGCAGAGAGGAAGAGTCCACAGTGGCGACTTCTACTAAAAACTCTTTTTCAATAAAGTCAAAACCCACGGCGGCGGCTCTGGCTAAAATCACCTCATGCCCATTAGACAATTTAACCAGCCCAATTCCTCCATCCACCGCGCCGACTCTTAAGCCAGGGTCTCTTTTTTCAAATCTTCTCGACAGTAGTCTATCCGCCAAGTAGTCAAGTGGGTAGGACTTATTTGAGTACTCCAGTAGATACTCTCTTAACTTCTTGTCAGCAGTTTTTATAAACTCGTCAAAAAAATAGTCCACGTCTATTTTAACTACAGAGCTTATATAATTGCAATGTAAGAATACCGCAAAAGAGTAGACAAAAACTATCAGCTAGGTTGAAAATATATTTTAAAGGACATCTCAAAAAATACGTGGATGACCTAATCTCCAGAGTAGCCTTAGTGAAAAAAACCCTAGACCAACTCTTTTTCAAATTCACAGACGAAATCACAGCCAGCCTAATGTCAGTCCTCAGTAGAGAGAACTTTATACTAATAGGCCCCCCAGGCACCGCCAAGACTATGTTAGTGGCCTCTATCTCCAAACTCCTAAAAGCCAAGTGGTTCTATAGACTATTGACAAAATTCACAGAGGTAGAGGAAGTCATCGGCCCCATAGACATAGTAGAGTTGTTAAAAGGCAATGTAAAAAGAGTATATACAAACTCTATAGTAGAGGCAGACTTCGCCCTACTAGACGAAATATTCAACGCCTCGAGCGCCATACTAAACACAATGTTGACAATACTAAACGAGAGAGTTGTATACGACGGCGGCAATATAATCCCAGTAAAGACTTGGACAGTCTTCGGCGCCACCAACCGCATACCAGACGAAGAAGAACTACAAGCACTATACGACAGATTCCCACTGAGAGTATTTACAAAATACGCACAGCCAGACGAGACAGAGGAGTTGATAAAAACCGGCCTACGGCTTCGGCGAGACTTCGAAAAACTCAACTCAATAATGTCTATGGAAGAGGTCAAGAAGCTGAACGAGTACATACAGAACTACGTCTTTGAAAACATGGACACCATTGTCAAACACATAGCCCCCATCGTGGCCTCCTACCTAGACCACGTAGTAATTTCCAACAGGACTAGAGTAAAAGTGCCACTCTACGTCGTGTCTTACCTAACAGTATTGGGGATAAGGCCCGTCGACATCGACACAACTATGTTGAGAGCAGCCACTCTAAAGACACTAAAGTATTTAGTAAAAGACAGAGAAGACTTGTCGGAATACGACTCCTTCCTAACCACCCACATGCCGGGCAACCTCTCAGTGTTGTACGACTTAGTAAATGAGATAAAGGCCTTAGTGGCGAACAACGCCGTGAATATAGCCAGAGAGAAATTAAAAGAGGCCTACGAGCTATTGGAGAAATCTCTCGCGGACCCAGTCACCTACCGCTTCTTCCAAGTAGAGATAGAGGAGGTGAAGTCTACACTAGAGATGTTAAGGAGTCAACTGTGACGGGGGCGCTCCTAAATGTAGACTACGGCGACGAGCTCACGAGGCTGAGAGTACACGAAATTGTAAAATACCTACAGAGGCTGGGCATACCTATAAAACTGGCGAAGATACCCAACGAAGTCATAGCTGATTCATTCTACATCCACTATAGAACTCCCATACTGAGAGAAAAACCCACTCCGCAGACAGCCCTCTGGTATATATTCGCCAAGACGTATATATCAAGCGAAGTCTACTACGAAGTGTCGAGGATAAGCCGCTACAACTACCAAATCTCTAAATCAGCCTCAGTTAAACTACTACGAGCCTACAACAGCCTCCTATCTAGAATTGAAAGAGGCGCCATAGAGGGAGTAGACGAGAGAAGACAAGACTCAGAAGAGTTGTCACAAAACCAACAACTCCGCCACGAGATAAACAACCTCTTGAGGTTCTACATGGGCAATATCAAAAATTTAGAGAGACTACGGAAGACAATTACAAAAGCCCTGGGGCAAGAAGTGGGCAAAGAGACGGCAGACCTCCTCTTCGACATCGACATAGACCCCTACAGAGCGAGACTGGCGAAGATATTAGAGTCTCTAGTAGAGCTCCTCACCGCAGTGAGGCCAGAAGTAGAAGAAGGCCCCACGTCGGAGAGAAGAGGGGTAGTGTCTGGAGTGGCGAGGATAAGAACTTACACAGACTTACAGAGAGCCACGAATTTAAGCAAAGCTATATACCTCCAGTCTAGAGAACTATTCGGCTACAAACTAGCCACGAAGTCACTCTCAATATACGACCTCACGTACGAAATGAGAGAGAAGATGTACATATTAGTAGACAAATCAGGCTCGATGTTCTACACGCTATACGACGGAGTCGCCATGGACATGACACAAAAAATAACCTGGGCCACGGCGCTGGCGGTGGCCTTAATGAAAAGAAGCAGGAGAGTAGTACTACGGTTCTTCGACCAAATGGTGTACCCCCCAATTACAAATATCAAAGACATAATAAAGGCCCTACTCAGAGTCCTGCCACTCGGCGGGACGGACATAACCTCAGCCATCTACACAGCAGTGAGAGACGCCAAACAACAATCACTACACAGATACAAACTAGTCATAATAACCGACGGAGAAGACGACCTAGTCCACCCAGAAGTGTTAAAACAGGCAAAGACAGCCTTTAGAGAAGTAAAAGCAATATTAATAGGAGGCACAAATGAAACAATAGAGTCAAACATCCCCACGATAAAGATAAATTCAATAAATGCAGAGACATTAAAACAAGCAATAAAAAATATTTAAAAAATTAAACAAATAAACTTATGTATTGTGGAGACGTGGCGGTAAGGCCAGTGATAACAATTACACTAGACAAAACAATAGAAGAGGCGGCGGCCTTAATGACACAACACCACATAGGCCTCTTAGTAATTGTAGAAAAAGAATCCGAAAAAACCCATTGGCGTAGTCTCAGAAAGAGACTTAATAAAAGCCATAGCCAACAAAATCCCACCGACTGAGACAATAGACAAAGTGGGGACAATAGAAAAATTTATCTATGTATATAAAGACGACTTAATAACCACAGCGGCCCAGAAAATGAAACTACACACCTAGTAGTGTTAGAAAGAGACGGCACGCTCTACGGCGTCATTTCAATAAGAGACCTCATCGGAGAGAAGTCAATACTAGACATATTAGCCAGAGACAGAGCCCCCACAGAAGAATAACTTTTTATAGAACACGCCACTGAGCCCCATGGATAAAAAAATAATAGCGGGACTAGCCCTAGCCGCCTTAGCGGCGGCGATAGCAGGGATTTTACTAACGACAAAGCCTACCACCACAACTACGCCACAGGCGGTAGGCGAACTAACGACAAAGCCCGGCACCACAACTACCAACGTCTATACATACCAAATGAAGCTCGAGTCTGGGCAGACAGTTCAGCAGTTAGTCCAATTCGTCAAGACTCCAGAGGGCATAGTCTATATAGATCAACGAGACAATGATAAAGTATACATAATGTTTAAAACCGACGGAGTAGTCAATATATACGCCGAGACTCCAGAAACCATTCAGAGATTTACTTACTACAGTAGGGTATTAGAGCTATGTATAAACTCCACCACCACCGCTACAATAGCCGGCGAAAAAATTACTCTAAGCCGCTCGGAGTGCACCCCCTCACTGAATCCACTCCCCACAGCCAAAACTATTGACGAAGTAATATTTCTACTACAAGGCCTCCCCACCCCCAATTGGCAGAGAGCGGGGACCGCCCAGACCCCCATGGGCCCCGCCGTGCTATATGCCAACACCACAGTGGTGCCAGTGATGCCCGGCCTATCCGCCGTGTTTAATTACGAAAAGACTGTACTCAAGGATGGGACGCCCTATTCGATAAAGATAAGCCTAGCCTACGGCGCGCAGACAGTGGCCATTTTAACCTATACGCTACAAAACATCACAAAGGCCACCCCAGCCGTCGAGGCCATAGTTAGACAAATTACACAAAACACAGCGGCGACGACAGGTGGGGGGCTCGACATTTTACGAGTGGCGGAGAAAATAGGCATGTCTCTAGGCTCCGGCTGGCCCGCAGCGGTGGTCTTCTACGACTTATATTGCCCCTACTGCGCCTTGTTGT
>JAWBJM010000052.1:0-10555 GCA_038832545.1 Pyrobaculum sp. | reverse complement strand
TTATGAAGCTTATCCCAAGCATTTTCCTAATATCTTCTTTAAACTCTTGAATAACAAACCTTCAGTATAGCGTTCTTAAGATACACACCACCTCTCACCATATTCATTATCTCTAAGATTAAGCTATAACATATTGTTTCATCATCCCTCAATATATCAAGCAACCTAGGCATACCTCCTACAGTACACTAAACACTTAAACTCAACTAATGTAAATAATCACAGTAATCAAGCTATGTACTTTGGCTTGACAGAGACTCCTGCTTTAACAACCTCTACAGCATTATACAGCCAACCCCCTACAGAACCCAACAAAAACAACCAAATCCAACAAACATAGCCGCCCCGCTTTTCGCCGCCGCCCCCGGCAAAGCGAAGCTGTGTGTGATGGTGTTTTTGTGTGGTTTGTTTTTGGTTGTGTTGGTCTGTTCTTGGGTTTGATGGTGTGTTTCTGTGGGGTGCGGTACTGCTGGTTCCTGCATGGATTGTTTGTGCTGTTTTTCGTGGGTTTTTCATAGATCTTTGCACTTTATGGTGGAGCTGTGTACAGATTTTACATAGATTCTTCATGCTGTTTTCCTTGGTATTTAAGGAGGTTTTATAGAGGATTTAGCGGATTGGGTCACAGTTTATTATACACTCCAAGGAAATCTTCCAGAGATCTGTACAGTACAGCTGGATCTGCATAAACTGGTCGAGAACTTTTGTGTTGTGCAGAAGCTGTTCAGCTTGCTTTATATCGGTTGAAGAACAGCTGAACCAACTATACTCACCAGAAGTTTCCAGTTACTGGAAACTATCCATGTAAGAGAACGAGACTCTCCGACCATCACACCACCATCAAACTTTCCGGTAACCGGAAACTTTCCAGCGAGACTCGATGAATCGCTGTAGAGATATAGCTACAAGAAGATCGGGTAAAAAAAAAAGGTTTAGCTTTAGATATTAACTTGAGGAGGTATTAACTCAAGCTCTTCTTCTCCAGCTAATCCAGTCGCTACCTTAATCACTTTTCTAGCGGCTGATGACGACGAAGCTTGTTGGAGTTGCGAAGGATGTGCTGACCACTACAGAGCACGACAGAGTCCTGAAGACCGTGATAGAGAGGGGGGTAGGTCTTCATCACGGCGGTGTCTCATCCAGAAACAGGGAGATTGTTGAGGAGCTGTTCAGGAAGAAGAGGTGCAATATTGTTGTAAGTTGTTACACCCTTAGTCACGGGGTGAATCTACCGGTAAGATATCTTGTAATCACCACGCTCTACAACCACGAAGGTAAGTTCCTCGACCCTAGCACCTTCCACCAACTCTCTGGAAGGGCGGGAAGACCGAATCTCGATGACTTTGGGATGGTGATCACGGTAACGGTCGGAGAGCTCGAGCTTTCAGTTTTTTCTGATTGCTTCAAAATTGTTGGCTTTGCTTCTTCGACCCTGATGCACCTGAAATTCTTTTTCCTTTCAGTTTTTTCTGATTGCTTCTTTTTAGGACATTGAGCATATCTGTGACTTTCTGTGTCGCTTTTTAAACTTTTAGTTTTTTCTGATTGCTTCGGTATACGTGGAGCTGATGACGTCGAAGTGGCTCGGTGAGTCGGAGAAAATCTTTCAGTTTTTCTGATTGCTTCCTGTCTTTGTTTTATTTCGGTGGGTTTATAAGTTTTTATGGTTGGTTTCGGAAAACCCATCGAACCCCATCAGGAGCCGGATGTTGGTGTTGTTATTTTGGTGTGTCCGAAGCCTGTTGCTCTCGATGTTCCTATTCCGAGTGTGAGTGCTGTTGTGAATGTTTCTTCCAGTAGTGCTTCTGTGTTCATGCCTTTGACTGTGTATAGGTCTAGGTAGTGTTTATTGAGATAGAGGTTTATGTACCCTATGAGAGCTGGTATCGGGTTTTTATCTTCTTCATACTTGAGCCGTATGACCTTGATTGTTTTGTGGATCGAGTATGGTTCGTTGAGTAGTCTGTGGAGTATTATCAACGTCCTTATGAGGTTCTTCTGTTTGAGTTTGCCTGTAAGGTAAAGGTTTACATAGACCGGTGTGGAGAATACGTTCATCGGTGTAGGTGTTAGAGACTTGTGCTTCCCGATTCTGAACGGGTCCCTCAGTAGCGTGGGTGATGCAAAAACCACCCTTATCTTACCGAATCTAGCGAGATCGCTCACCGCTTTCTTAGCCTCTCTTACCACGTCTATGGACTCTACAGAGATTAGTTCAACGTTGAACACGCTTGTCCCGAAGCGCTTGCGACCGCTCAAGTTTAGGATGGCATTGTACACATCGTTATACGTGGGGCTAACAGCTGTAGTTGTCTCGATGAAGCCTACGTAGAAGCTGTACTTAGAGGAGCCGTTGACATACCTAAGCGAGTGTATGCACTTTGTGCGTGGCTTTCCGTTCTCAACTTTCTCGATGTAAAGAGGTGTTATGTGGATGAGCTTAGGAGATCCTCCAGAAGCTTTCTCGAAGAAGGGTTTTAACTTAAGGTTTCCACCTATTAACATAGACTTCACTAGCTTACCGGTGAAGCAGCTCTTTACCCCCAACCCACTACTGTTGTTTGGGCTCTCGTTTCTTCTCCTAATCTCTACCACAACCTTAAACAAGTTTTTCTCCAAAGCTAGTCACCAAACGGTATGTAGAGCAAGCGACCTAGATCCGTCATTTTCACAGCGTCATCCTCGAGGATCACCAGCCCCCTCTTCTCCAACTCCTTGATGATCTTGTACACAGCTGACTCCGAAAGCCCTGCTTCACGCGACGCTGTCTCGACCAGTCGGCTCCTCTTCACTTCACCATATTTGTGGATTATTCTCATTACAGCTAGCCCGTTCCTAGGTATAGTTACATAGAAAGACTCTAGTGGGAGAGCTACGTCATACAAACCATCCTCACGCATCAGGAGCACCTTGCTTCTCACTCGCTGGAACCTGTTGAGTCTGTAGAGCGTGAGTAGCGCGAAGAGAACCTCGAAGATCACCAGCCTCATACCACCAGCAAGCACAGCTACCACTTCATCGGCTTTCTGTTCCCTCAGAGACCTCAGCACCATCGCCACATCGTCGTAGAAGCTCGTTCCAGATACTTCCACCTCAACGATCCCAGCACCAGTACTTTGAATGATTTCCTTAAGCACTTCAACAGCTCTCCCAACCTTCTTAACCTCGAACTCTCCACCAGTCTTCGAGTAGACAAGCATAACCGTGTCGCCGACGTCTAGACCAACCTTAAGCACACCTCTTAGTGGAAGCTTCTCGTCAAACCCTACGGTAACCACTACCAATTTCATATCTAACTTCCAATATTACTAACAATAGTAAAACTTATAAATTTTGCTTGCAATATTTCTGACAATAGTAGATTGAAGCAGAAGAGAACAGGAAAGGAAGGTATCTCGACTTGAGTCTGGGTGCTTTACTCTACGGGGTCCCGGTATACAGGGAAAGCGGTAGTACGTATTCGGTTAAGGTGCCATTAGTAAAGATCCACCTCTACAACAACGTTATTGCTAGTGCGTATAGTTACCTAGTCTATAGGTTCTCCCAATACGCATACCTCCAGAGAGGCTTTATCATCAGGAACTATGATCCCACCTCAGGAACTATAGATGTAGAGGTTCCGGAGGAAACCCACCTGAATGATAGGGGCGTCGAGGACGATGTGATAAGTTTATTCAAGGAGTTCTTTCATCAGTACTTCGTGCCGAGGCTTACCGATATGATTCGCAGGGCTGGTCTCGACGACCTGTTATTAGTATTCTACAAGAGGCAGAGAATAGGTGAAAAACAGACAGGGCTTGCCTCTGTGATTCTACCCCTGAGATATGTGGAGCAGTACATTGAGAGTATTGAGTCGAACAAGTGGGCCATACAGAGGAAGAGTGTTGACGCTCTCTTGAAGAAGAAGGATAAGATACTCGAAAAGGTTCGAGAGCTTAGGAGTAAGGGGTTAAGTGATGACGATTTAGTCGTCGTAGATAAAGATGGAGACATAATACTTCTCAAGATTGATGAACTCTTGGAACAGCTTGAGAGAATCTCGGACTTTCAGGACGACCTGAAGTTTGTGAGTGGAGCTATGAAATGTTGCTACTGTGGATCGAAGATAAATGGGTTGAGCTTCTCAGCTACTGGCAGGCTCGGGGTCGGTAGATACAGACTTCCGCAGGAAAGCAAGACGGATCTATCGAGTGAAGCTAGAGTGTGTCTTAGGTGTGTTCTCATATCGATGTACTATATCCTCGAGGGTGGTGAGAAGATGTTGATACACACACTCAACGGTTTGTTGAACGTAATCAGAGCTGAAGAGAGTTTCTCCAAAGATACAACAGTAGATCTCGCAATCAGTTTAGCTAAACACATGGTGGAGATGCCGACTGAGTGGACTGCGTCGATGATTATGAACAGCGCCTTCGGGAAAGAGAGGGTGAGAGTTCACGTAGAGAGCCTAGACGAGGTAGCTATCGAGAGGCTCGCCCTTCTCGCATACGCGTTTCCCTGGGCTCTGCACAACGAAAGTGTGCAACGAATACTCTTCAGCTACATGTGCTCGAACTTCTCTAGCTTCATTTCTTACCTAGTCTATGTCTTGAAGCAATCCAAAAAGGGGGGTAATATGAGTTACATATCTAAAGAAATACTCAGGTACATAACCCCCCACCTCTATAAGGAGACGGAACTAAGGGTAGCGTACACGATAGCATCAATAGCCGAAGGTTTAGCTTACCACTTAAAGCAGGCGGGAGCAGATAACTACACGCTCAGAAAGTTCGCAGACACCCTTAGTACGGGTGGATTGTCGACTGCGATAGCATATGCCCTCCAGAGACTAGCAAACCCTCCGATCGCTGTCGCAATATCTAAATTCATCGACAGGTCTCTGGTTAAGGAAATACTCGACGAGTACAGTTTCAGGTACTACGAGAAAGATGGCATCATATACATCTACTTAGACAGCATCCCACTAGCTGAGATAAAGATTCGTGAAAACCACGGTATGAGGGTCTTTGCTAAAGCATACGAGCTATTATTGATAATGACACCGGAGATCGCCTCCAAGGAGAAGGGTAGAGAAGAACAGTCGGAGGGTGAAACAGTTGCCTAGGACTCAGAGAATGAGAGGGAGTAGTCAAGCAGGGAGAAGCAGTAAAGGAGAACTAGACACATTCGTTAAGCATGTTGATAACAGCATATTCGCTGGCTGTAAACTAGTCAACATGGCTATCTATGCCGTATTAGAGGCTCCACAGGAGCTGTACTTTGGTAGCCATAGTGAGAGGAATCTGAACGTACTGGAGAAGGTCGTACTACGGATAGAAGTCGATGAAGGAGAAAGTAGAAAGTATATTGACGTGGAGAAGCCCTTCTACAGCCCAACTAAGCAAAGAGGTGTAGAGAGGAGGGCTATAGCTTACTCTATTGTGAAGACGAAGAACGGGGAGCTCAAACCATACTACAAGTACTTCAACTTGAGCATAGACGTTACAAAGACTTATGCAAATGGGATACCGGATCCAAGGGACGTGTTAACCTATGTGTGGGGCGCTACATGGACTACACCAACGATATATCTGCGCGGTAGAGTAGGTTACGGAGGGGGAGTAGCTATCCAGCCGGGACCTATTCTCTCCAAGCAGAGGAATAGAGTCGAGTACAGACTGTATGAACAGGTGGTGAAGCAGGAAGACGAGGAATCGAGTAAGGAGACAGCTCAGGGGATATGGAGCAAGGAGTATGTTGAGCCACACATACTCATACCGGTTTACCGTAGCTACACGCTACTCGGAATCGAGAACATGGAGCCACACGCTGTAGCGTTTGCCTTCCTAGAAGGGCTTAGGTTAGCTGGAGCAGGAACTCCTAAAGGGATAACCATACTGGAATCCTATTGGTTGAGAGACGATGCTAAGGAGAAAACAATCGTAGTTGATGTAGGTACATCACTACTACCAGAGCCGGTGGTGATCTCACCAGCGATTCTATCGGTTCGAGAAGCTTTGAAGGAGTTCAATAAGAAGGCTCTCAGCGTCCAGAAAGAGAATCAATGCGAAAACAGCAAACCAGACGAAGTATTCAGCAAAGCCATTGACAACAGGTACTGCAGACTCGTCGGCAACTCAGCATACAACTTCCTGAGAGACTTGGCAGAGAAGTTCGTTGATGATTACTTGATGAAGATAGAAGAGCTAGAGATACCGAGAGTCAAGAATATCGGTGAGATGATAGTAGAAGAAAAGCAAGAAGGAGAATAAGGATAGAGGTGGGGTTGTGAAGCTCTATAAGCTAAAGATTCTTTTTCTATCTCATTCCTTTTTTCCGGTATCACCGATCCGTGAGCATTGGACCATCACGCACACACATATACCACCATCAACATTTTCGGGTCTTTTCCTGAGAGCTGTGCTGTTCTTGATTGATCCTAAGAACGTGTATGGAGACTATATTCCCTGTGAAATTGGGAGAGGATTACTCCTAAGGTTGAGAGGGATGCGTGCCGAGTGGTTCCTCGCCAAAAGAGGAGAAGTTATTGATGGAGCTAGACCGCCGTACCTTGAGTATCACTTCAGAGCTGTATCCCTCGGAGCCTACGATGAGGAAACTCTGTCAGGTAGCTCTTCTCAGTGGGGATACGTAGAGAAGTACTGGAACACGCTAAAATACGTAGATAATAGACCAGAGAACCTTCAAGCACCGCTCTTCGTCGGGATAAAGACCTGGTTCTATGCCGCGGCTGATGGTACAAAAATATCTCTGTCTGGTAAGGGGGTTAGACAGTTCATGACCTACGATGTGGTTAAGGTTAGGTTCGATTTTCCTACATCCAACATCTATGGATTTGTCCTAGTCGACGACGCTAGGTTCGAATCTGTGGTGGAGAAGCTTTTCGATGGCTGGTTCATAGATAAGTCAAGGCTTAAGACTATTGTAGCTGTGAAGCTCGACGACGTGCTGGAGCTGACTACTGAGTGGGGTAAAAAACCGTTCGTCATACCGTCTATTAGGTTACCTCGCAAACCAGTTAAGACGATAGTTTCGAGTCTTGTCTCTAGGGAAGCTTTAATGGGGAGAAAACGAGACATTTTCGTTGAGAAAGGGTTTCTACACATCGAGAAGCCTGAAGACGTAGACTCGAACGATAAGCTACTGTTCAAGGGGAAAGACGGCTCTCTATACGCTGTCGACAAGTCGTGGCTTGAATACCTAGAACTTGCTGGGAGAGGCGAGTAAGTTTGAACTCAGTTGCTAGAGCTATGGTTAGGAGCAAGATAGTAGGAGAGAGCTACGAAGCTGTCGCAGTTGAAGTAGGTAGCCACCAAGAAGCTGTAGCTAAGATAGTGGAAACTCTTTTCGCGGAATCCGAGCTGGTTAAGAGTGTAGCTCTCAGACATGACAAGTACAAACCTGCTACGATGAGGGTTGAAGAATCTAAAGGAAAACCTAGAGTTGGGTTCAGAGGTCATCCCTACATGCTCTCGTTCTCAGACTTCGAAGACATAGGGGTTAGCTACGATAGACGTGATAGAGTAGTTGATATAGCGGTCGCCACGGCTATTGGTAGGCTACACCACTTCATCAACGTCAGAGACGTCGACAGCTTCGTGTACACCATGGCTTTAGCAAAATCCTACCTAGATTCACGAGGAGCACACGTAAAGATGAGCGATCTGAAGAAGAGAGTACTCCACGGTCTCCTCATACTGCACGTTGCAGACATGGTAGCCGGGTTCGCTGAGCAAGCCCTCCTGGAGAACACCGATGAAGCAGAGCTCTACGACACTGAGTCGCTAGAAGCCGTTGAACCACACCTACCCCTCTCCGTGACCATCAGCTTCGCGGGCGACGGAGCTGAGCTACGGGTAGTACTGCACGGGCTAAGCAATGTTCTCCGCGGAGAAGTGTTCGAGAACGGTGCATCGTTCGACCTCAACTACCAGGTCTGCAAAGGTATTCTACACGTCTTCGGTGAAACCGGGAGAGCAGTCTTCAAGCCCGACTCCTGTACCACCAGGGTCATACACGTTAGTGTTGTTCACAAGCGAAGGTTGATCAATGAAAAACTGAAAACTGATCAAGGGTAAAACCGAACTGGTGATGTAAGCTTGGTTGAGTCAAGCAGGGATTACTACAGGCGGTTCTTCAAGCTGGTAACGGGGTTCGAACCCTACGACTGGCAAGTAGAGGTTGCAGAGAGACTTTTCGAGCTGGAGGAGAAAGGAGGTGTTCTGATCCTCAGAGCCGAAACGGGTAGCGGTAAGACTGAGGCATCGGTTCTTCCGGGCTTATTTCTCGGCAGACAGGTCATCATCGTGGAGCCCTATAGAGCACTAATCGAGGACATGGTGGCGAGATTCAAAAAATATCTCGCAAAGCTATCGAAAACCTTTGGCGTTGGATACACCCTTGGGGTAGACTACGGCGGTAGACACTACATCTACGAGTGCACCGAGAACAAGTGTGGAGAGATACCGACTATGAAGCCGTTCGGAGCAGACATCTTAGTCACAACGATCGATGAGATGGTCTACAGGATCTTATCGATAGGAGCCCCTAGAAAGGCAAGTCTATACACCTCCCTAGTTAGGTGCGGAAGACCTGTGGTTTTCTTCGATGAGGCGCACTCCTATACGAGCGAAGCCTTTAACCCGATGGTGACCCTCGTACACTTAACCGCATCCCTCTCTATGTACACTTCAGTCGTCATAGCCACAGCGACCCTACCCAAGAGCGTTGAGGAGCACCTAGAGATCGTAGCTAAGAGGAACGGTGTTAGCTTAATCAAAGTCTGTACTCCTAAGCAGAAGAAGCCTCCGAAGGCACGCATTGAGCTGGACCTCAGAGAGTTCAAAGATCATGAAGAACTGGTCGGAGCTTTAGTCAAGCACGTCGATAAGTACGTAAGTAAGGGTTTCCGCAAGATCCTAGTAAGAGTGGTCACGCCGGAAACAGCCTACTCTGTGTACACTAGGCTATTAAAACACGTAAGCCAAGGGTATGGAGTTGGAGTGCTCCACGGTAGGATGCCTATATACGATAGAGAGAGGGTGTATAGAGCGGTTAGAGATGATGTAAGTAGAGACGAGAATGTGATACTGGTGTCGACCTCAGTTATAGAGGCTGGTGTAGACCTCGACTTCGACGCCGGGGTCCTCGAGCTAACACCGTATAGAAGTCTGGAGCAGACCATGGGCAGGGTGAACAGGAGGCATACGAAGAAGAACTCCGAAGCGACTATAGTGAACACCTTGGACAGTACGTGGGAGATACTGGAGGAGCTGAAATACCTCGAAGAGGTTAGAAAACTGCTCGCAGAACTGGGAAGCGGGGTCGAGTGGGATGGAGATCTATCGCCGAAGCTGAAGGAGATCGACGAGAGGTACACCAAGGATAGACTGTCGGTAGCTAACCTCGTGGATGCCTACAACAGCCTCTACTCTAGGATTCTAGCTATATCTCTCTACTCCCTCTTCCACCTAGAGGGAACATTCCTCGAGCACTTGCTAGCCCTATCAAAGACGGAATACGAAACGAGAGGCACCCTAGACATAGAGGTAGAGGTCGAAGGTGAGCCAGGAAACGTACTAAGGATACCGTATTCGATAGCAAAGAAGTACGGTATAAACGCAACAAAAACAGTACCCAAGGGGCTCTTAGTAGACCACAGCTACGTGAGGAATGAGAAAAGAATAGAAGCTAGAGGTCTTATATCCACATGAATGATAAAGAGATCTAAAACATCCGGCTCCTGATATAGTTCGATGGGTTTTCCGAAACCAGCCATAAAAACTTATAAACCCACCGAAATAAAACAAAGACAGGAAGCAATCAGAAAAAACTGAAAGAGAGCTACACCATAAGCCATTGAACCAAGCCTTCTAACGAGAAGCAATCAGAAAAAACTGAAAGTTGTAGAAGGTATTCGAGAATTGTTTGACATATGTGAAGCAATCAGAAAAAACTGAAAGATTTCAGCTGCTGTTCTACCAAACGCACTCCTGACATCAGACATACTGAAGCAATCAGAAAAAACTGAAAGAATGCGTTGAAGAATTATCTAGAGACATGGCTAAAGGTCATATCAATATAGAAGCAATCAGAAAAAACTGAAAGGAGAAACTGTTCAATGGTCTACCACCCCACAAGTACTTCATGAAGAAGACGAAGCAATCAGAAAAAACTGAAAGTCCCGTCGTCCAGCCTGGACTTCCCGTTCAGGAGCCTCCACATAGTGGCTTTACTCACCTTGAGAACCTCCTGCACCTTCTCCCTACAGTACTTATCCACTACGTACTGAAGTATCCTAGCTCTATCCTCTTCACTCAGAGACTTTAGATTCAGAATCTCGTACCAAGGCTTTACAGCCTCAATCCCAACATTATCTCCTAGTATTATCATACAGTAATGTTAGTTAATCGTTTCACGGTGTATGTGTGGGTCTGAAACAATGACTTATAAACTATCACCATGCATGAGGGTGACGGGCCCGCCGGGATTTGAACCCGGGTCCTCCGGCTCCGGAGGCCGGCGCCCTTCTCCTGGCTGGGCTACGGGCCCTATT
>JAWBJM010000051.1:0-10745 GCA_038832545.1 Pyrobaculum sp. | reverse complement strand
TCTCTCAGTCATAGCTCTAGTCGGCATTACTATTACTTCGTCAACTACTGCCACGCCTGTAATATTCGCCTTGGCGCCTCTGACGACAATGCCATCATCTCTCTCCTCAACCACACGGACGTAGGCGTCGGGATTTGGCTGCTCACTCGGCTTAAGAGTCCTCACCCCCTTCGCATCTGTCATGGCACCCGCCAGAGCTAAGTCTCTCTTCTGTACGTACTCTAGATATTTCATAAAGTTCTCGTAGTAAATCTTCTTCCCGTCTTTTTCAGCTATTTTCTTAGTCACTATATATAGAGTATTTAAAGCGTCCCACCCGACACACCTCTGAAAACACGTCCCAGTTACATGGCTGAGTTTTCTCAAAAGCTTGACCTTAGCCACTAGGTCTTGTGGACTTTGGTGAATTGAATTAAAACGATTCACCTCCTCCCCCACCAATGGGCTGTATACTCTAGCCAAGTCTTTAGTATCTTCTCTAAACGCCGCGTCGAATGTGGCTTTAAAAGACAACACAGAGGGCTTGAGGAAGAGATTTGTCGTGACGTCTTCAACTTTTTTGCCGAGTACATACACAGCGGCGTGAGATCGGCGCCTAATCCCCTCTACGTATTGCTCACCTGTTCTAAGCCCCATATTGTCTTTGATATAGGAATATTTATTTTTTATCTTCTTCAAAGGTTTTGAAATTATATTATTATATAATTATAAACTTTTTGCATTTACATTCATATAGAAAATTCTTATATAAATAGAAAGCTCTACGCCGTATGTCTAAAGAAGTAGTTGTATACAACCCCGCCAGCGGCGGAGTGTTAGCCGTGTTGCCGTCGGCCACTAGAGAAGATGTAAGACGCGCAGTAGACGAGGCCTACGAAGCTTTTGAAAAATGGTCTACTACACCACTGAGGACGAGAGCTAAGTTGTTACTCAAGGCGGCGGAGCTGGCTGAAATCTCGTCAGAGGAGTTGGTAAAGACTCTAGTGGCCGAGTCCGGCAAGCCAATTCGTGACGCCAGAGCTGAGCTAAATAGAGCTATTGAGATAATTAAGGCAAGCGCAGAAGAGGCTAGATACATCCTAGAGGGGAGAGTGCCCAGAGTCGACGCCTATGGATACCCCCCAGGTAACGAAAACCGGCTAGTAGTAGAGATAAGAGAGCCCGTGGGGGTGGTGGCAGGGGCGTTGAGCTACAACAACCCAGCTTCTACATTCGCCCATAAAGTGGCGCCGGTGCTGGCGGCGGGGAATACTGCAGTGGTAAAGCCCTCAACCCACACTCCATTAACTGCGTTGAAGATTTACGAAATTTTTCAAAAAGCCGGCTTCCCCGACGGCGTTTTGAGAGTTGTAGTAGGCAGCGGCGAAGAGGTGTTTAACGAATTGCTAGACAGCCCCAAGGTGGCCGGGATCTCTTTCACTGGGAGCACGGCCATTGGCCTACAAGTGGCCGCCAAGGCCGCCGGCAGAGGTAAAAAATATATGATTGCCCCAAGCGGCTCCGACCCAGCAGTGGTCTTTGCCGACGCCGACTTAGAACACGCAGCCGCGATAATCACGAGGGCGAGGTTTGAAAACGCGGGGCAGAACTGTAACGCAACTAAGAGAGTATACGTCGAGAGGTCTGTATTTGAGAAATTTGTCAAACTAATTGTAGAGAAGACTAGTAAATTAATAGTGGGCGACCCCCTAGAGGAGACTACAGACATGGGTCCACTAATTTCTGAAAAAATGGTGAAGGCAATGGAGTCTTTTGTAAAAGACGCAGTGGAGAAAGGCGGCGTTGTGTTACACGGCGGCTCGCGGCTAGAGAGGCCGGGGTTTTACTTCAAGCCCACAGTGGTGAGATTCGAAGACGGGAGGGCGGGGGCTAGGGTATTTAAAGAAGAGGTCTTTGGGCCAGTTTTACCACTGGCGCCTTTCGACACAGAAGAGGAGGCGGTAGAGTTGGCCAACTCTACAGACTACGGCCTCCAGGCGGCTGTATTCACGTCGGATTATAGAAAGGGGATGAGACTGGCGAAGTTAATAAAGGCTGGTTCAGTTATGTTAAACGACTCTACTAGAGTGAGATTCGACGCCCTGCCATACGGCGGTGTGAAGCACTCGGGCTTTGGGTGGAGAGAGGGGGTGAGGTCTACTATGTACTACTTCACAGAGCCGAAGTTCTACGTAGTTGGGCTGTAGTATGTCGCAAGAATTTTTAAAAATCTACCAAGAGTCTCTACAAGACCCAGTGGGCTTCTGGGAGAGACAAGCGGCTAAGCTATATTGGAAAGAGAAGTGGGAGAAGACCTACGACGCCTCAAACCCCCCGTTTTATAAATGGTTCGTAGGCGGCGAAACTAATATAACGTACAACGCCCTAGACCGCCACGTCAAAAATGGGAGGTCTAACAAAGCGGCTTTAATATGGGTCTCCTCGACGGGCACTACAAGAGTGTTGAGGTACTGGGACCTCTACCGAGAGGTAAATAGACTGGCAACTGTGTTGAAGATGAGAGGCGTAGAGAGAGGAGACAGAGTGGCTATATATATGCCCATGGTGCCCGAGGCCATGGTGGCTATGTTAGCGGTGAGTAGAATAGGCGCCGTCCACACAGTAGTTTTTTCAGGTTTTGGAGCCCACGCATTGGCAGAGAGAATTAAAGACGCGGAGGCTAAGTTAGTAATTACAGCAGACGCCATGTATAGAAGAGGGAGGACAATACCCCTCAAGACTACTGTAGACGAGGCCTTGGCCATAGCTGGGCTAGACGCCCAAGTCTTAGTATATAGAAATGTAGGCACTGGCGTGCCTATGAGAGAGGGGAGAGACTTCTGGTGGCATGAAGAGTTAAAATACGTTCCGCTGAACGCCTACGTTGAGCCGGAGTGGGTGGCGGGGGACGAGCCTTTGTTTATACTATACACCTCAGGCACTACAGGTAAGCCCAAGGGGATACTCCACCTCCACGGCGCCTATATGGTATGGATTTGGTACGCCTTCAACCATTTAGTAGGAGCAGAGAGAGAGTTTAGAGACGACATAGTTTTCTTCTCCACAGCAGACATCGGCTGGATCTCCGGCCACCACTACGGCGTACACGGCCCGTTATTAAACGGACTCACAGTGTTGTGGTACGACGACGCCCCCGACTACCCCCACCCGGGGATGTGGTGGGAGATTGTAGACGCTCATAAAGTCACCCACATCCTCTTCTCCCCCACCGCCCTCCGCCTATTGATGAAATATGGAGAAGAGTGGCCGAGGAGGTATAGACTAGACAGTCTAATAGCCGCCTACCCCACTGGCGAAGTCTTTACAGAAGAGGCCTACAAGTGGCTAAGGACATATATTTGTAGAGATAGGTGTCAAGTGGCAGACATATGGGGACAGACGGAGACTGCATGTTTTGTAACAGCCCCCGGGTCTCTAAACCTAGGCGGGTTCGACTATATATACGGCTCAGTGGGGCTCCCATACCCTACGTTAAATTTAGTAATCCTCAGCGACGACGGGAAAGAACTGCCGCGGGGGGCCAGAGGCCATGTCGCTGTGAAGCCGCCCCTCCCGCCCGCCTTTCTACACACCCTCTGGAAAGACCCCAAGCGCTATGTAGAGAGCTACTGGTCTAAATTTCCAGGGTACTACCACACGGGGGACGTCGGCTATATTGATGAAAAGGGGCATTTACACATCATGGGTAGGTCAGACGACGTGATTAAAGTCGCCGGCCACAGACTCTCCACTAGAGAGGTTGAAGACATACTTTCTTCACACCCATCTGTAGCGGAGGCGGCGGTGGTCAGTATGCCAGACCCAGTGAGAGGAGACGTATTAGCTATCTTCATAGTCCCCAAGGCCGGTAGACACGTCACAGAAGAAGAGATAGTTAGCCATTTGAGAAAGACATTGGGGCCGTTGGCAGTGGTGGGGAGGGTGGCCATTGTCGAAAAACTGCCGAAGACGAGAACTGGCAAAGTCATGAGGAGAGTTCTGAGAGCCATAGCCACAGGTCAGCCTCTCGGAGATTTAAGCACATTAGAAGACGAAGAAAGTATTGAAGAAATAGAGAGAAAAATAAAGAACTAGAATTTTATAATTGGTCTTATAGACTTCCCACTTCTCAAAGCCTCCACAGCCTCGTTTATCTGTTCTAATTTGTAGTAGTCTCTAGCCAGTAAGTCCGGCCGCAGTAGGCCTTTCTCTACTAGAGATATAACTCTGGGCAAGTCTACCCTAGGCCGGGCGCCGTAGCTCCCCACTAACGTCACGCCGCTCCTCACTAGACGTGCAATATGTACAGGTGCCCTCTTCCCCACTGGCATTAGCCCCACCACCACAACCTTGCCGCCGGGGGCGGCCAATTCTACTGCCATGTCTACAGTCTCTTCCGACCCCACAGCCTCTATAATAACGTCTCCGCCCTTGCCCCCCGTCGCCTCTTTGACGGCTGCTACTGGGTCAGTCTCTTTGGTATTAACCACCTCCGCCCCCAATTCTCTAGCCACTTTTAACTTCTCAACATTCCTCCCCACGGCAATTACCCTAGCCCCCGCCGCCTTTGCCATCTGGACTGTAGCTAGCCCCACGCCCCCGGTGCCAATTACTACCACAGTATCTCCCGGCTGTACAGAGGCGGAATTAACCACGGCGCCGTATGCAGTGAGGTAGGCACACCCCAACATAGCCAACTCCGGCCTGTCTATTAACTTAGGTGGGAGTTTCACAACGGCGCTGGCGGGGAGCACTGCATATTCAGCCCACACCCCTCCTAGAAATATCCTAAGGGGACTCCCGTTTAGTCTCAGCCTCGTGGTGCCGTCGAGTAGAGTACCCCTTAGCCGCACTTCAGAAAATCTCTCACATAAATTCTCCAGCCCCCTCGCGCAGTTTTTACACCTGCCACACGGCCATATAAAAGACGTCACGACGTAGTCGCCAGGCTCTACGTTCTTTACACCAGGCCCCACCTCTTCTACCACCGCAACGCTTTCGTGGCCCGGCACGAGGGGGGGAGGGACAGGCGTGGCCCCCTCTAATACGTACAAATCGCTATGGCAGACGCCTGCTGATCTTACCCTCACTAAAACTTCTTCAGATTTTGGTTTATCTATCTCCACCTCTTCAATTGACAATGGGGAATTGTATTTATGTAGAACAGCTGCTTTCATACATATACACATTAAGTAGATTTATATTTTTTAAATAGTAATTTTAAATTTTTAAAATTGTAATTATATAATATGTTGAAGAAAAATTTAAAAATAATTAATATAGTTCAGCGATGGCTATACCTAAGTTAATGTGTACACAACACCCCGACTCCACAGTTAAAGTCACCGCGGGGGAGGAGGTAGAGGAGGCTCTCGTGGGGTATATTGCATACGGCTGCGACGAAGTTATGGTAGACTACGAGGGGAAATTAACGCCCTATGCCCAGCCTAAGGAAATAGTTATGAAAGCCCCAAAGGCGGGCGTGCCGCTTGGAGAGAGTTTCTATATTACTGTACGGCTGCCGAATCCAAAACTAGAGGAGTTTGACAGAGCTATGTTGTCTCTCGAGGCTGCTATTACGGCTAATTATTTCTCAAAGAAATATTTTGACAAGCAAGCGGTGAGGTGGGTTGTTTTGCCCATGGTTGAAGACATAGACACTGTGCTGTTAGTGAGGAGGATGTTGAAGAGGAGGTACGAAGTATATAAATCAGAGACTGGGGTGGACATAGGCGACGTCGAGGTGATACCTTTGTTAGAAGACGCCTTTGTGCAACTAAAAGTTAAGGAGATATTAGGTGAGGTATTTCGCGACTTAGATGGGGGGGAGGTTAGAGTATTTTTCGGAAAGTCTGACTCAGCTGTTAAGCACGGACACCTAGCCTCTTCACTATCTCTAGTCTATGCGCTTTCTAACATCCCGCGTCTAGAAGAGGAGCTAGGGCTTAAAATTAGGCCTATTATCGGCATGGGCTCGCCGCCGTTTAGAGGAGGTATAAACAACCCAAAGCTTAGTCGTCTAGTTGCTGAACAATACGCAGGTTACTACACAGCTACGATACAATCCGCCGTGAGGTACGACGTGTCTATAGACGAGTATTATAAAGTCAAAGATTCAATTCTCGACTTGTGTTGTATAAAAAAAGCCGCAAGTCATGAAGACGCCATTATGTTAATTACAGAGGCATCGTCTATGTATAGATCTATTGTTTATAAACACGTCGACGTCGTTACAGAAATGGCGCGTTTCGTGCCCTCTACGAGGGATAGAGTAAGTTGGAGAGAGTACGGCAGAGTGTTGGGACAAGGCGAAAGAGTTGTAAATATGCCCAGGGCGATTGTCTACACCGCCACTTGGTACTCATTAGGCGTCCCCCCCACGCTTCTAGACGCCCCCTATTTATTAAAATTAGTAAGAGGCGACAGATTAGAGATTGTAAAAAAGACTCTCCCCTCTTACTTTAAAGAACTTGAGTACGACTTCGAGTTTTTCGACCCAGCCACCGCGGAGCGTTTTATAAGTGGTGAGGTGGTGAGAGCTGTGTTAGAGTTAGCCGACTACTTAGGGATTAAGACTAAGCCAAACCCCGCCTACACGGCGTTGTTAAAAATGCCGCGTAGTGAATCTAACATAATAGCAATGGCTAAATTTAGAAAGTTTCTGGGGTAGTATGAAAATACGGGAGTTTATAAAAAAGCCACCCATCTCTATAGAAATTGACGCCACTATTGAAGACGCGGCAAGGTTAATGGCCGATAACAACATCGGCGCCGTGGCTATAGTAGACAAAGAAAAGAGGCCCGTGGGCATAATCACAGAGAGAGACGTAGTAAAGGCAGTGGCGAAGAGACTCCCTGCGACCTCCAAGGCCACAGAGGCCGCCACCGTGGGGGATTTACTAACTGCAAAACTAGACGACGAGGTGTACGAAGTGTTGAAGAAAATGAGAGAGCGGAGGGTGAGACATTTAATAGTTGTAGATGAGGGGGGGAAGCTGGCGGGGGTCCTCTCAATTAGAGATTTTTTAGAAGACCAAGTTTTGAAAAACCTGGGGGAGAGAGTATGGTGGCCCAAGCCAGAGGATTAAGAGTAAGAGACTTAGTGAAGAGGCAGCCTTTGACAATTACTCCACAAGCTACTTTAATAGAGGCCGCCGACATGTTGACAAAACACGGAGTGGGAGCCTTGGTGGTGGTAGACTCCGCGCAGTTAGACAAAGCAATTGCAGTTTTGTCAGAGAGGGATATCGTCAGGGCAATTAGTATGAGGATGCCGCTATCTACGCCTGTAGAGGCGTTTATGTCAACCGGCGTAGTTTCAATTGAAGCCGACGAGTCCGTGTCAAGGGCTGTTGAGTTGATGTGGAACTACAATATTAGACACATCGTAGTGACCGAGGGGGGGAGGCTGGTGGGGGTCATCTCAATTAGAGACGTGGCGAACCCCCAGGTGTTGTCTAGACTCTGTTCACAGAGTCTCTAATATTTTTAAAATCTCTCTATAGTCCGACTTCCATAGAGGCGAATCTCTTGAAATAAAACACCTCAGTCTCCTGCCGCCTACTCTTTCACATTTCATATATCCTCTGTTTTCTAAAGCTCTAAAAATCTCCCCTATTACAAAGGGCGGGACGTCTGCACTTTTTGACAAATCTCCAGGCGACACAGAGGCCACGTTCCCATGTTCATTTTGAAAAATCTCTGAGAGGGTGTACGCGACTCTACACAACAAGCCGCAGTCTTTAGGAAAACGCTTCACAGAATTGTGGGCAGAAATATACTAAATATGCTGTTGAATATCCAGATTAAAAAAGCCAACGCCGCGGCGCCTAGCCACCCCACTCCCTGTAGTTTTCTCAAGGCGTATAGCCACACAATTAACGCAACTAAGCCGCTTATAAAAGGTATTTTAAACACCGATGTGAAAAACCAAAATATCAATGCGCCGACTAAGGCAGTCAACGCAGCGCCGCCGAGACTCTCTCTCTTCTGTCTACCGGGGAATATCTTCAAAGCTATCCAAATTGCCAATGTCGAAACCAGCCACCCAATCAGAAGCCCAAGTACATCTCCAATAGACATAGTGTCGTATTTACAACACTATATATACTTTAAACGACATTCATCACATAGATAAATGTGGTCATCAGAGATACCTCTCTCTATCAATTTTTTAGACAGTTTAGAGGCCATGGTCTTCGAGTAGGGCATCTCTTTGCCGCACTGTCTACACCGAAGCGGCTCGTCTCTAAACAACAAAACTCTCTCATAGGGCCTCTCCACAGGCTCTAGACTTAGCGACATGACGCCCTCAGGACATTTATTTACACAAATCCCACAGCCGATACACAAAGCAGGCGTTATCCTAAGCTCCACGCCCACTATCTCTAAGGCGTCAGTGGGACACACGTTGGCACAAGCTGTACATAACGTACAGCCCTCAGCCACTTTAATAACTCCCACAGGCATCCCCACCGCCACGGCCAACATCCTAGTCTGCCACCTGCCCCCGGGCTCTAGATTCACACGGGGGGCCTTCACTACAAACTCAGACCCCTCTCTCCCCAGCCCCCTCCCCCACCTCTCGACGGCAGGCCAGAGAGGGCATTTATCCAACCTAGAGCAATACGCCCTAGCCTCGCCGTGTTTAGCTGCGGCTAGGTATAGATATTGTTTAGGCAGCGACGCTATACATTTCACCCTTACACCCTCTACATCGCTGTCCACAAAAGCGAAGTCGCAAATAAACCTCAGAGGAGAGGGAGAGGTCTTTATAAGGTCGGCTAACATGTCGTCTGGCATAGAGGGCATGTAGATGGCGTCTACTGGACATATTGAGTTACACAAGCCACAGTCTACACAAGAGTCGTAATTTACTCTAATTTCTCTACGCTCCTCATAGTCAAAAGCCCCGTAGGGGCAGGCAGAGACGCACATACCGCACCAAATACACCTGTCCCCCTCTACTAACACAGTGTCTCTCAGTTTTATAAAACCGCCCGTTATCAAATCTCTCCTAGTGGCGGATTTAGACTCGGCAGGCGGTAGACGCGTCCAATTCACACGCTCTACATATCTCTCCGCCACAGAGGTAAACCACCGGCCGTGGGGTCCCCGGTAGGCGAAGACCAATGGAGTTGTGGAAAAATATTTAGAAAGATCTAACCTCCCCTCAGCCACCACTATAGACGGCCTATCTCTCCTTATCACAACTCTCATGGCTAAACTATATAAATAATTTTACAACGTCTAAATGTGGACGTAATAGAGGCCCCCGGCTGCCCCGAAGGCTCTGTAGCCGTCGTCACTTGGATTAAAGAAAAAAAACCAGTGGAGTTTGTAGTAAAAACACACGACGAAGATTGTATAAAAGTGTTGAAAATTATACTGCCATTGTTTAACTACGTAGTTGTAGATCTATGGAAAGAGGGAGATTTTAATTTTCTAAAATCTAGACGCGTCGGCTAGTGAAAACCACTGCGTCGTCTTGTACAGGTATTTCTATAATTCTAATCGCCGTGTCGCTGTTCAGAATTGAATAATTCTCAGGCTCTACGTGGACAACTTCGCCGTATTCAATATGTTCTAAATACTCAATTGCCACAGTGCCTTCGTATATAGGAAAGCCCTCTAGCTGCCTCCTAATCACCACCTCCCCTATTCCAAAAGGTACTTTTAACACAACTCTAGTGGCCGCCGGCGGGGCTGTCGGCTCTATGTAAAACACCTCTTCTATTTTTAAACGGTCCCAGCCGTAGTATGGATATAAGAGGTAGGCCACTTCTCTAGAGACGCCGACGCAAGAGCTTTTTAAAACACGCGCTATTACAAACTTGCCCTCTCTCGACTTCACTTTGACATACCCCCCCTCCTCGTTTAAAAAAACCACAGGTCTATAGTCCAACACCGTGCCGGTTTTACACATGCCCAGTCTCAACTCCATGGCGTCAACACCTCCCCGCGTTTTAAAACCTCTCCAAGCCTCACCTCTAATCTCTGTCTCAATTTATCGCAGCCGTTTAGAAAACAATATCTATCTACGCCACATAGTCTACAAGACGCAATTGCAAAACGCCGCTGGGGGTTAACCACTACGAAAAAATCGCGATCGGCGACGACTACTGAGTCGCCGAGTAGTTTTTTCAACAATTGGATAAACCCATAGGCCACTATACGTGAGGCCGGCTCCCAATAGTCTCCCAACGCCTCAGATCCACACTTTTTCAAATCTCCGTGACACTTCCCATATAGATAAGCCACCATAGTGGGGAGATCTGACAGCGGGGCGTCTACATCAGCCACGGCGAGATACAACTTTAGAAAACTCTCAACTTCATAAATTTCAAAACTCGTCAGTCCGAGGAGGTTTTTAATCTTAGCTAGTATTAAGTCTCCACCTTTGTTAAATTTATAGCAATATATATAGCCCCAGAGAGAAGCCTCGTACATAGCGGCACGGCCATTAGAAATACGACGCAACATATCCATAACTTCAAGTCTGTGGGCCTTTCTATAGACGTGTGAAAAATGGAGATTGAGGTCTCTCGCCACCCGGTACATAGTCACTGGGCCGTGGGCGGCGACATAACACAAAATATTTCTAGAAACTTCATCGAGTTTTGGAAATATAATCATATATCAAAAAGTTCACCTAATATTTATCTTTTATCCCCATAGATTAATTTTTATATATAGAAACAAACCTAAATTTAAAAAATACATAGTTTAAAAAAATATATCGAATTTTATTAAAGACTTAGATATTC
>JAWBJM010000050.1:0-10798 GCA_038832545.1 Pyrobaculum sp. | reverse complement strand
GCGGCTGCGTACGTGGATGTTTTCAACGAAATAGCTGAGAACCCCCGCCCCCCCGAGTCCCACTCTGCCCCATTGGAGTCTCCCCAACGGGCCTCGCTCTTAAAAAGCCCTCTTTCTCGACGTGGTCAACTACTAGACAGACCTCGTCCATATGCGCCGCCGACGTAGAGCGACAGTTCCACGCGCCGTGTCTAACGACGTCGCCCCATCTGTCTATATACACCTCGTCGACGTCTACTTCACTAGCCACGACTTCTATAAACTCGTCTCCCAAGCCAGAGGAGCCCCCCGCCTCTGAGAGTCTATTCAATTCAAACATGGGGGGTTGAGACTAGGGTTTTAAAAAAAGTTTTTACCTCCCCTTGAACTGCGGCTTCTTTTTCTGTAGGAAAGAAGAGACGCCCTCTACCACGTCCTCTGTGCTGAACAACAGCCCAAAGAGAGAGGCCTCGAGAGCCATGCCCACCCACTGCGGCGCCTCTAGGCCGAAGTTTATTGCGTATTTAGCGGCGGCTAACGCCAACGGCGGCCTCTCGGCGAGTTTATTAGCGAATGCCCTCAGCTCTTGTTCTAATCTATCTGGGGGCACTACTTTATTCACAAGCCCAAGCCGCTCGGCCTCTCTCGCGGGGATTCTATCGCCAGTAAATATCAACTCCTTCGCCTTGTCTCTACCCACTAGCCTAGCCAGTCTCTGAGTGCCCCCGGCGCCGGGGATAAAGCCTAGGTTAATCTCGGGCTGGCCGAGCTCGGCGGTCTCCGCCGCAATTCTAAAGTCGCAGGCCATGGCCAACTCCAGCCCCCCGCCGAGGGCGTAGCCGTTGATTCCACACACCACCGGCCTGTCTAAAGCCTCTAGTCTGTCGAATAACAACTGGAGTTTTCTAGAGATTTTAAACACAGACACCGGCGTCACCCCCATAAACGAAGTCACGTCCGCCCCGGCGGAGAACGCCCTCCCCGCTCCTGTGATCACCACCACTCTCACTCTGTCGTAGTCCGCCTTTTCAATTTCGTCTAAGACTTGCCAAAGCTCCTCCACCATCTTGGGATTTATGGCGTTTAGCCTCTCGGGCCTGTTTAACACAATCCACGCCACCCCCGGCTCGTACCTCACTATTAAAGTCTCAAGTTTTTTCTCCTCGGCTTTGACATATGTATAAAAGCCCTCCCCCGTCTTCTTACCCAACTTCCCCGCAGAGGCCATCTCTCTCAAAAGCGGGTCGGGGGCAAACTCCTCAAAGCCCGTCCTAGACGCCCAGGCCTCTAACGCCTTGACCACGGCGTCTATGCCGAACTCGTCTGCAAACTCCAGAGGCCCCTTCGGCCAGTTGAGGCCTAGCCTCACCGCCTTGTCTAAATCCTCTCTAGTGGCTACCCCCTCTCTTAATAAATACGCCGCCTCGTTGATCGCGGGGGCTAGTAGAGAGACGACGTCGATTCTATCGCCCGCCGACCTAGGCACCTCCGGCCACTGGAACTTCCCCGCCGCCGGGTATTTATAAAACCCCTCCCCCGTCTTCACGCCGTACTTCTTCTCTCTACACTTCTCCACTATGAGTGGACATGGATGTGTCTTAAACCCCCTCTTAGACATGGCGTCGCCTATAAAACACACTACGTCTAGCCCAGTGTAGTCCATTAAGATAAACGCCCCCATGGGTATCCCCGCCTTGTACATCAAGGCGGAGTCCACCTCCTCCACAGTGGCCTCCCCCCTCGCCACTGTCCAACAAGCCGCCTCGTTTAGCCTAGCCAATATCCTATTTACAATAAAGCCAGGCACGTCTCTATTAACCACCACAGTCTGCTTCCCCAACTTAGAGGCGTACTCCTCTATTTTTTTCACCACGGCGTCTTCTGTATACCTACCTCTAATCACCTCCACCAGGGGCATTAAAACAGGCGGGTTGAAGAAATGCATCCCCACCACCCTCCCCCTCCTAGCTGGAGAAACCGCCTCTGCAATTTCTGAAATTGGCAGAGACGACGTATTCGTCGCCAAGATGGCCCCAGGCGGCGCGCATCTATCCGCCTCGGCGAAGACTCTACGCTTAGTCTCTAAGTCCTCCACCACGGCCTCTACCACAAGCTCAGCCCCCTCCACCGCCTTACACACGTCGTTGACATACGTCTTGACTCTACTTAAGACCGCCCCCACCTCCTCCCTCAGCTGACCCTTCTCGTACAACTTCTTCAAAGACCACTCAATATTCTGCAGCGCCCTCTTTAAAAACTCCTCCGCCACGTCGACCAAAGCCACTTCATAGCCGGCGATGGCGAAGAGCTCTGCAATTCCATGGCCCATCGTGCCGGCGCCAACCACTGTAACTCTCCCCATGGCGGAAGATACAAAATATATTTAAAATATAGACACGTCAACAACTTAAATTTTTATTAGTGAAAAACTAAGTTTTTGTAAAAAACCCGGTATATACCTAAATACAGACGGCCAAATCGCCCCATTTACAAAAACACTAGACTTCTCATCTATCTCTCTAACTTCACTCTCGCTCAGCCTCAGCCCCACCGCCTCCACAACCTCCACCGCCTGCCTCACGTTCTTGACGCCGGGGATGGGGAAGGCCCCCTTCGCCACGTGCCAAGCCAACACCACCGCCGCAGGCGACGCCCCCCTCGCCTCGGCGATCTTCCTCACCACCGCCGCGACCTCCCTCCCCTCGGGAGTCCTCGCCCTCTTCACCGACGGGTCCAGCCTCCTCGCCCTATCCCTCCCAAGAGTGTCTTTTAACAACGCCCCCTTCGCCAAGGGGCTCCAGGAGATTACCACAAACCCCCTCCTCCTCCCAAGCTCTATGAGGCCCTCCGCCGCCCTGTGCAGTGGGTTATACACCACCTGGTCTGAAACTATGTGGTACTTCTTGAGGCAGTAGAGAGCCCTCTCCATAAGCGCGGCGTCGAAATTACTCACGCCGATCTCCGCCGCCAGGCCCGCCGCCGCCGCCCTCTCCAACTCTCTCACAACTCTACAGAGTGGGACGTAGACGGGGGGCGGCCAGTGTAGTTGTAGTAAGTCAATCCGGCCAAGCCTCCTCCTACTCCTCTCGGCAGATTTTAAAACCCTCCCCCAGTGGAACCCAGCCACTTTCGTAGCCACCACCACCTCCGGCCTATTTTTCACTAACTCTCCCACAAACTCCTCGCTCTTGCCCCTCCCGTAGACCTCGGCGGTGTCTACAAACCTCACGCCGTGGTCAAAGGCGTATTCATACGCCCTCTTCAACTCGGCCCAGTCCACTACCCACGCCCCGCCCCCCGCCTGCCACGCGCCGAGGCCTATAGCCCCCACGTCGAGACTGCCGATCTTCACCCCCTCTTAGCCAACTCCTCGGCCTTCAGCTCTCTCTTCAAAATCTTGCCCACCGCCGACTTGGGCAGAGAGTCTCTAAACTCCACGAGGCGCGGCCTCTTGTAGAGGGCAAGCTTGTCCTCTGTCCACTTTATAATCTCCTCCGCCGTCGTCTTGCCCCTACACTCTTCTTTCAACACTATAAACGCCTTAGGCACCTCCCCCGCCTCTGGGTGAGGCACGCCGATTACAGCCGCCTCTTTCACACACGGGTGTTGATACAACACCTCCTCAATCTCTCTACTAAAGACTGAGTAGCCCTTGTACTTAATCAAGTCCTTCTTCCTATCTACAATGTAGAAATAGCCCTCCTCGTCCATATAGCCCACGTCCCCAGTCCTAAACCACCTCAACCCACAACACTCGAAAAAGGCCTGTGCCGGCCTGTTGTGGTAGCCTCTAAACACCTGCGGCCCCGAGATGACTATCTCCCCCACCTGGCCCGGGGGGAGTAGTACGTCTTTCTCTAAATGGGCGACGGCGGCGTAGGTAGAGGGTATGGGCAAGCCGATAGAGCCCGCCTTGGCTTTTCCAAACAGCGGATTTACGTGTGTAACTACGGCGGTCTCAGTCAAGCCGTAGCCCTCTCTCAACACGGCGCCGGTGAGTTGTTCAAACCTCTTAGCCACCTCCACTGGGAGAGGCGCAGCCCCCGAGATACAAAAGGCGAGACTCTTTAAATTAAACTGCGCCGCCTTGGGGTGGTTGTTTATCATATTGTACAACGTGGGGACGCCGTGGAGGACGTGGGCTTTATACTTCTGCACAAGCTTCATCAACTGCTCAATGTCTGGCCTCGGGATGGCTATGACAGTGGCGCCGTCAAAAATTCCGTAGTGCATCACAGCCACTTGGCCATATATGTGGTACCAAGGCAACAGCCCAACCATGACCAATCTCTCAATACCCCTCTTTTTCTTCACCAAGTCGTACAAAGGCCTTAGCTGTTGTAAATTAGCTGAAATATTGCCGTGGGTAATCGCGGCGCCTTTAGGCAAGCCCGTGGTGCCGCCAGTGTACATCAAAGCCGCCAAATCCACCGCCGGGTCGACAGAGGCCCTACTAGACGCCGGGCTGTGGCTCAGAAGCTCTCTATACGGCGTCACGCCACCTCCGTACTTAATCTTAGGCGGCTTCAACTTCATTTTCGCCAAAGGCTTAATAAACGGCGGCATGTAGTCCGTCACCTCCGCCACTACGACTCTACTAAATTGATACATCTTAGAGGCCTCCTCCACGTTTTTATACAACACATCTACTGTAAAAACCACCCCCGCCCCAGAGTCTTTAGACTGCCAAGCCACCTCCCTCGGCGTGTAGAGGGGATTCATTGGAGTGACCACCGCCCCCACTTTCAACGCGGCGTAGTAGACAATGGGGAAGACGGGAGTGTTGGGCATGTACAAAGCCACCACGTCCCCCTTCCCAACCCCCCACTCTCTCAAAGCGGCGGCCACTCTGTCGCTGTGGTCGCCCACCTCTCTAAAACTCACCCCCCTGCCGAAGTAGGCCGGGGCGTCGCCACTAGTAGAGACTTGCCCATCTAAATATGTAAAGAGGGGCTCTAGTCTAATATCCACCTCCGGCGGCACGCCCTCGTCGTAATTCCTAGCCCAAACCCTAGGCTTTATAAATTTTTGAAAAACTTCCATAATGTAGGAAAATTAAGTAATATATAAAGATATATCTTCCAAGTTAATGTTTAAATTAGACAATAGACGAAGCCAAGATTTATAAAACGACAACACAGTGGCCACATGGTGTTCCCCTTCGACTCAGTAGAAGACTTCTCAATAGTGTTGACAACAGAACACGAAATGTTTAGAAAGGCAGTCCGTGAGTTCGTCGAGAGAGAAGTAGCCCCACGCGCCATGGAGATAGTAGAAAGAGACGAAGTCCCAAGAGACATTTTGAAAAAAATCGCCGAAAACGGCTTCTTTGGAGTAGGCATTCCAGAAAAATACGGCGGCCAAGGCGGAGACCACAGAATGGGCGCCATAATGGCCGAAGAGTTCTGTAGAGTACTCCCCGGCCTCAGCGTCTACTTCGGCACAAACGAGCTCTTCCTCACCCCCATAATGCTCTTCGGCACAGAAGAGCAGAGGATGAAATACATACCGCCAGTGGCCAGAGGGGAGAAATTCGGCGCCTTCGCAGTGACAGAGCCCTGCTGCGGCTCAGACGTAGCCGGCATACAGACAAAAGCCGAAAAGACAGGAGACAGGTGGGTAATAAACGGGAGGAAGGCCTTTATAAGTAGTTCAGACGTGGCAGACTACTTCGTAGTCCTCGCGAGGACCTACCCCCCGCCGGACAAAAAACTCAGATACCTCGGCCTCACCTTCTTCATAGTGGAAAAAGACACGCCGGGCTTTAGAGTAGAGCAGTGCTACCACAAAATGGGCCTACATGGAAACCACGCCTGTGAGTTAGTACTAGAAAACGTAGAAGTCCCCGACGAGAATAGAGTAGGAGACGAAGGCATGGGCTTTCTATACGCCATGGAGACATTCGACAGGACTAGAATAGGCGTGGCGGCCCAGGCAGTGGGCATGGCCCAGGGGGCCTTTGAAAAAGCCTTCAACTACGTACACCAGAGACAAGCCTTCGGAGTCCCAATAGCCTACTTCCAAGCCATACAATTCAGCCTAGTGGAGATGTTGGCAAAAATAACCACAGCCCGCCTACTGACCTACCTCGCCGCCAAGCTGGCAGACGAAGGGAAGAAAGAATACACCTTCGTCGCCTCTCTAGCCAAGCTATACGCCACAGAGGCGGCAGAAGAAGTAATATCAGAAGCCATAAACCTACACGGAGGCGTAGGCGTAATCGTCGAGACCGGAATAGAGAGATTTCTAAGAGACGTAAAAATAACACAGATATACGAAGGCGCGAACAATATACAAAAACTAGTGGCCTACCGCCAATTGGTAAGAATACTAAAAGAAAAAGGCCAAATCCCAGAAGAAATCACAAAACTCGTCACCTAAAATTTTTCACACCTTATCTAAGCCACGCCGCCATTTAGACAACCCACACCAAAACCCCCCACTCTACCCCAGCCAAACCACCGCCACCCAATCTCTACCAAACAACCACCGCGGAGACTTCAACCCAAGCTCCAACACCCACACACCGCCCAGACAGACGTGGGCATTAAACAAACGACTTATAAAACGCCCACCGCTCCACAGCCTCTAGCAGAAGACACCGCCGTCGAAGATACACCCAGCGACTACCCTAGCTCAAGTCCACAGAGACAACCACAACAAACTTAACGAAGAGATAACCATGTAACGGCGTCTACTCTACGGCGTTGACTACACTCAACAAATCACTTTCTACACGACGTATGGGGACGCCGCCGTAGTATCCATCCCAGCCCCCGTCCTCAAGAGGACGCCTTAGGCTTGTCTAACGACCAAAAACTCCCCATGTGTAAATCCAATGCGTAGTAGAGCCGTCGAGGAGGGACTTGTCTATGCCGCCTATATCTCAATCACTCCCATCCGCGGCATTGTCTGAAAAATAGTTCTGTCAACGTACTTTGTATGAGAGTTCCTCCCTGGGGAACTCGCCAGGCGACAGTTTGTGTAGCCAGTCTCTAACTCTCTGCCTCAGCTCCACTGCGTACTGCACCACCGCCTGTAGCTCTCTCTAGTCGAATTCTAAGTTTGGGAAGAGGAGTTTTATAAAAGCGCCTACGATCTTCTTCACAGCTCTCTCGTCTCTAATAGTGGCGTTGCCCAAGATCTCCACGTGTCTACCCACCTCCCCCACGAGGCTCTCCTTCCTCAACTCATGCAACGCCTCTGAGAAGTAGTCTAACGCAATGCCGTACACCTGGGATAGGTGATATCTCGCACGCCCAATCTTGGGGAGCTCCCACCCAGGTACAACCCCCCTAATTCTGTCTATCAGCGTCAATAGCCTCTTTTCACTTATCAACTAGATTGTCTAATGAGTTCACACTCGCTTGTAGTTCTTAAAGTCCGACAGCGTGGAAAGTTTTTGAAATATCCACACAAGTTCTAAGGGCGCTGGAGGCACTGGGCTCAACGTCTGTGCCTTATCAACAACGCCCACGTCAATAATCACAACGCCTTCCTCGTACATCTCTCAAGATATTCATTTTGGTTCTTTAGGCCTTGTCCCTCAGTCAGCACTGTATGCATACAACAACGCCGTGTGACCAAATGTAACCTACTCAACTCGGCGAATTTCGCCAAATGTAACCAAAGTAACTAATTAACTTCGTGATCCCCTTAACGTACATTTTTGTTTATAGCTTTGTAAGAGTACATGAGAACCGTGTCGACAATCTTGTACATCGGTTTTCCACTCTCTGTTTTAGATAGACTTAACGCCTCTTTACTAACTCTAACACATGTTCACCCATCTATATCTCTAGGCGAGACCTATAATAGTCGCTTTTACTCCCACTCAAGCCAAACACCTGAGGAAATAGCTAGATTAGTTATAAAGTTTAAATAATGGGTCCTTTTACATATTTCATGGACGAGGACTATTTGGCCCTTCTTGAGAGGGCGTATAAGTTCGTAGCTCCAAAGGCCCAGCGGAGGGCTGAGATTCCCAAGTTGGAGGTTGTGAATATGCCGAGGAAGACTGTGATCTCTAACCTCGGCCAGGTGGCTAAGAGGCTGAATAGAGACCTCTACTTCGTGGCTAAGTTTTTCCAAAAGGAGTTGGCGGTCCCCGGCACTGTTGAAAACGACGTCTTGACTCTACACGGCGAGAAGTCGCCTAAAGTTGTAGAGGCGGTGTATGAACGTTTTATTAGACACTACGTCGTGTGTCCAGTCTGCAGTTCGATAGATACAGAATTGAAAAAAGAAGGCAGGCTCTACGTAATGAGGTGCCTCGCCTGCGGGGCCTCGGCCCCCGTTAAGCCTCTGTGATATTTGGAGTAGCTGCGGCCGCCGCCGCGGCCGTCATCTGGGGCCTAGTCATATTTCTATACAAAAGAGAGATGGAGAGCCGCGACCCACTCGTGGTGAATTTCT
This sequence comes from Pyrobaculum sp., assembly GCA_038832545.1. Taxonomy (GTDB): domain Archaea; phylum Thermoproteota; class Thermoprotei; order Thermoproteales; family Thermoproteaceae; genus Pyrobaculum. The sequence goes on along the minus strand of JAWBJM010000050.1, from coordinate 2,404 downwards.
CACGTCTGCTATACACATCTCTACTCGCCTCCCCCGCCCTGGCCCTGGCCACGCCGACACCCGGCCTCCTCGCCGCCGCCGCCAGTGGAGTCGTCACGTTGGTAGTGGGAGACACGCTCTACTTCTACGCAATACACAAAGTGGGGGGCTCCGTAGCCGCGCCTATTGCATACACCTACGTAGTAATTACACAATACTTCGCCTACCTACTGGGCGAGTCCGTGACGGCGTGGCTCGCGGCCTCTTCAATACTAGTCGTCGTGGGAGTGGCCCTTTTGACAAAGGGAGGCCCCAAGGCCCTAGACCCCCTAGGCCTCGCCGCCGCCGCCGGGGCGGCTCTCACATGGTCGCTGGGCATCACCGCCATAAAGTTGGCCACAGTAGGCGGCGTACACCCCGCCGCGGTGGCCTACATAAGAGCTCTATCCGCCGCCGCCCTGTTGGGGATATACCTAGCCGCCACTAAGAGACTCGCCGTGGTGAAGTCAAAAAAATTCGCCGCCGCCTCGGCGCTAGACCTCGGAGCCGGCTCCGCCCTATTCGCCTTCTCAATAGACTACGTAGGGCTGGCCGCGGCCACAGTCATAGTGGCCACGTCGCCCCTAGTGGCCCAGACATATGCAAAAGCCACCGGCACAGAGCCCCTCACCCCACGCCAGGCGTTGGGGGGAGTAGCCATATTTATAGCAGTGGCCACTGCAGTACTCACCCAGCCCCACATGACGCCAAGCGGCTAGACCCCGCCTCGGCGATCTACAACAAGAGCGGATTTAATGCGACATAAACCACCCACATCTTCACAACAGAACCACCCGTCCACTACACCACGGCATACTGAAGGCCTTTTGACACACGACGACGGCGCCTAGAAGCGCCCCCCACGGCGTAGATATCGCCACACGAGACAGGCCATGGGCATCCCGCCCGTGGTGACTACGGCCGACCCCGTCAGCGCCTTAAACACTCCAACGTGGCTCTACACTCATCTGCGCCGTCGGCGCAGAACTCCCACCCGCGGTCTGTCTTACAGATGGTTATACAGTCTTTCAACAGCCCGGCGTGGGCTATGAAATTCCTAATGTTAGAGTCGCCGCATTTACAGTCTGGCCGCCGGGCGGTAGACTCCGGCGAGGCGTAGCGCTGAAACAACTCGCCTAGTTTAAAACACTTCCCCTCCAGCGACGGGTCTCTCTCCAAGTGGCCGTATCTCTCACGCAAGACGTTGGACACAGTATTTAGCTCATTCTCAAGGACGGCCTCCGCCGTGGGCGTCAGCCTCTCCCGTATATCCCACCCATGGAGGAAATCTAGGCTAACTCCCCCCCTTCCACCCCCAGCGCCTTTGCAGACTTCTTCTACTAACAAGTCCTCGTAGAGGTCTTGTAGGTCACTGTAGATATTCTCCCCCATGTAGTCGACTGTGTTGTCTTTGACGACGGGCTGGGGGAGCCCCCTCCTCCGGACTTCTCCACACGTCATGACGAATTGTAGCAGCGCGCCGTAGTACAACGCCTTAGCCGCCGGCGTCTTAGGCTCCCAGGGAAAGTAAAACCTTCTAACTTCTTCTGAGTAGACTTTTACATATTCATAAATGCCCTCGCCGACAGGCACCGCGTTGTAGATCTTAACCACTACCCTATCCCCCACTTTAGTCAACAACAACGACGCCAACATCCTAGCCACAGACGCCATGAGCGAAGGCATAAAATTCACCCCGTGGGTAATGTCGATGTGTAGATATACATACCCCGGCTTTCTTCTCTCCACTTCTTTTCTAATCGCCTCCCAAAGCTCCCCAAGCATACTCACCGCCAAGACATCCCCATGCGCGTTAAAACGCCAAGCCACCTCCCCCGCCCTATACTCCCCCTTCGCCGCCCCGACCACAACAATCACGTCATCTCTCACACCGATGGCCTTTGCAACACATTTTACATAGTTCACAACCGCATCTCTCCACTTAACCCCCCCACTCCCGTCGTAACTCACAAAAACACGGCCACCATCCGACTGGACCCTCACACCCCCCACCCCCCCACACTTAGAAGACACCACCTCCGCAACTGAGTTTTCTTTACAAGGCGCAGAGGCCGCGATTACACTATCTACAACATACACAACATAGACACCATCCCCCCAACACTTAGTCGAAGAAAACCCCTCAACCTCCCCAGAGGCAGACCCCCCCACCCCGCCGCCTCCCCCACATCGATATTTAGACCACAACCACCCCAGAGGGTTCCCCCACGTGGCTATGTATATATCCAACACGCCCCCACCCCCCACAGCCACAATATACAGCCAATATATATATATTTCACCACACCCCCACAAGCCGCTGCACTTTCTACTGTTTTGTGCGAAGAATGGTGGGGGTTTGTGTGGCTTTTTTTGGTGGGTTGTT
>JAWBJM010000049.1:0-11483 GCA_038832545.1 Pyrobaculum sp. | reverse complement strand
ATTTTTTCCTGGGGGAGACTCCGGCTATGGCTGCGGCTAGGGTGGCCACTGCCGTGGCTAGAGACTTAGAGTGGGCTGGGGTCTACTATAGATATATCACTGGGCTGAGGCTTGTGCCTGCCTCGCCGTATTGGTTCAACGCCTGGACAAGAAAAGAGATGTTCGCCTCTTGTTTCACGCTGGAGGTGGAAGACTGCCTTTCGTCAATTACCCACCCCGGCAGGTACTGCATATACGACGCCCTGGCCTACTCCGGCATAATTCAACAACTGGGAGGGGGCGTGGGCTACGACTTCTCGCTACTGAGGCCCGAGGGAGACGTAGTGCGCGGCTCAGTGGGCGTGGCCTCAGGCCCGGTGAGCTTCATGAGGCTCTTCGACGCAAACGTAGACGTAATTAAACAGGGCGGGAAGCGCCGCGGCGCCCAAATGGGGACGCTACACGTGTGGCACCCCGATATCCGCAAGTTCATTAAGGCGAAGACGGGGGAGTTAAAAGACGCACACCTCCAGAACTTCAACATATCAGTATTTGTCGACGACACTTTTATGGAAAAGGCCCTGGGCGTAGACGGCGACCCGAAGTATAAGCTGATAAACCCCAGGGTGTTTTACGACAAGACTGGGAAAAAGGCCGTTGAGTTCGTTGACGTACACAAAGAGGCGCAAGTTCCCAAAGAGGCCGTGTGGGGCGAGGTAGACGCCAGACAGCTCTTCGGCGAAATAGCCCACGGCGCTTGGGACTCCGGCGACCCCGGCCTCATATTTAAGTCGAATTTAAACGCCTCGAACCCTCTGCTTGGAGAAGAAATAGAAATTTCAAATTACCGCTTTACTTACATATGGAGATCTGTTAACCCATGTGTCACCGGTGATACCAGAGTGTTAACTACGGAGGGCTATCTAAAGATATCTGAGGTGTACAGGAGGGCTAAGGAGAGAGGCGAGGTGTTCTTGATCTCAGAGGGCGTTGAGAAAGATGGCGATCCCAGAGGATACGCTACATATGTCGTGGTGCCTCTACTGCGGATAAGGACGGACGGCAGAACCGAGCAAGTCCCCCTGCCTGTGAAGTCGGGAGTTCTAAAGGTAGGCGCTAAGGACGTCTACAGAGTAATCACCAAGGAGGGCTTTGAGATAAAGGCTACGGGAGATCACAAACTCCTCGTAGTAAACGCCATAGGGGAGTACGAGTGGAGGCGCGTAGACGAGCTTAAGCCCGGTGATAGGCTAGTGGTATCAATAGTAGATGTCAGCGGCGCAGATGTAGGCAAAGACACGATGCCGGCAAGCGTTGCGTATCTTTTGGGCAGAGTCGTAGGGGATGGCTCAATAGTTGTAGACAAATACAATAGGCCGCGTATATATGTGTATTTTGGCAAAGAGGAACTTGAGGAGGCATTGGCCCTAGTCGATATGCTAAAAACAGAGTTTGGATCTGATATATCCTACTCGTTGCACGAGAAGCGTACTGAAATAGCACTGGAGATCTTCGGGACAGTGGCCCGCGCAGTAGCCTCAATGGTTCCAGAGCTCATCCACGTGAAGAGAGACAAACCAATTCCCGAAATAATATTTGAGAGCAAGCCAAGTATTGTTAAATGGTTCCTCCGTGGTCTCTTCGATGCCGACGGTACGATAGACAGAGACCATGCGATAAGGCTCACCTCGGCGTCAAGAAGATTGCTCCAAGACGTACAGCAACTCCTCCTCTTATTCGGTATATATTCCGTGATTTATACGAGGAGAAGAAAGGGCGGGGTGTTTAAATACGTGACCAAATCCGGCGAAGAGAGGAAATACAAGGGCTCCGAGATATACTACGAGCTGGTAATTAAAAACGAGTCCAGATGTAGGTTTATAGAGAAAATAGGCCTCTCGCCACGTAAAGTTGCTAAGATTAGCTTGAAAAAATGCAAGAGAGAAAAGGCGTATGCCACAGTAGTTAACGTTGAATACATTGGTAGAGAGGTGGTGTACGACTTCGGCGTCCCCGATTATCATAGGTACATTGCTGAGGGAATTGTAAGCCATAATTGCGCCGAGACCGTACAAAATCCATTTGAAGTATGCAACCTTACCCACATAAATCTTGTAAAGTTTGTAAAAGAGAATTGCGCCGGGGGGTCGTTTGAGGAAAAACTGGGGTGTATCGACTGGGGTGGGCTGGCCGAGGCGGCTAGGGTGGGCACTAGGTTTCTAGACGACGCAATTGACAGGTCTAGGACTGGGGTGGCTGTCATCGACGAGATGAATGTAGCCACTAGGAAAAACGGCCTGGGCCTCATGGGCGTGGCTGAGGCGTTGATTAAGCTTGGGATTCCCTACGCCTCGTGGGATGCCGTTGAATTCGTCAATAGGGTGGTGGGGTGGGTTTATGTACACGCCTTGGAGGAGTCTGTTAGGTTGGCGCGGGAGAGGGGGCCGTTTAAATACTTCCACAAGTCTATATACGCCAGGGGGGAGATACCGGTGTTGAAGTATCAGAATTTCGTGTGGGGCAGGTGGGAGAGGGTTAAGTCTGTATTTCCGCCGTATTTAAGAGAGGCTGGGGATAGGCTGAGAGACATCACTAGAGAGACCCGCGAGTGGCTGAGCGATAGGTTGGACAGGTTGAGAGAGGAGGTGAGACACGGCGTGAGGAACTCTGTGGTGTTGTCTATCGCGCCGACGGGCCGCACTAGCATACTGGCGGGCACCACCAGCGGGGTGGAGCCCGTCTTCGCCTTGGCCTTCCTTAGAAACGTCACAGTGGGCACGCTTATTGAATACTACTGGCCAGGCGTGGAGTGGTTGAAGAAGAGGGGTCTGTGGACCCCCGAGGTGAGGAGAGTAGTCGAGGAGACGGGCATGTTGAGAGACGCACCGGTGCCCGAGGAGGCGAAGCACCTACTAGCCACCGCCATGGAGATCGGCTGGCTGTGGCACGTCTTAATACAGGCAAGCGCACAGCAGTGGGTAGACCAAGGCATCTCTAAGACTATAAACATGCCGTCAAACGCCCCAGTAGAAGACGTCTACTGGGCATTCGCATTCGCCTGGGCAGTGGGGATAAAAGGCATCACAGTATACAGAGACAAAAGCAAGTCTGTCCAAGTTATCTACACCGGCTTGAAGCAAGATATTAAGAAGAGACTGGCAGAGACAAAAATCGTCGTGAGGCCTCTCGCCTTAGAGACATCTATAGAAGAGCAGGCAAAACTAAAGGCGCTGGAAGAGGGGAAAGACCCCTACTGCAAGACGGGCGAGTGCGGATAGCGTTTTTTCTAATTTTTCCATGCTAAGAGTCTTTGAAACAATTGCAACGTACGATAGGGACATCAAAGCCAGCTTTAGTATTGAGCTTGCGCCGATTACGGTGCTGACAGGGGAGAATATGACTGGGAAGAGCTTGGTGCTACATTGTATATACAACCGCGCGGGTAAGCTGATAGGGAGGGCTAGGTGGCTGTATCTGCTCTGCACTGCGGAGAGTAGAATGGATATAGACATCGCGGTGTTTGTAGACGCGTACCGCGCGGTCGATTTGCTACGCCTGTTTCGTAAGAAGGATGACGTCTTCTTAACGCCGCATTACAAGCTTTTGAAGACATTGGCTAAATATGCGTCTAGTGAATTGTTAGACGAGGCGTTTGAAACACTGCAAGACGTGGCTGACAGATTCAAAGAGGTCAGCAAAAAGAGGGGCGTTGAGCTCGACCTGCCGATGGTAATGCGGAAATATGGAAAGGCGTGGGTTGACTTAAAGACGGGCGCTATTGCCGGCTTCGCCGATCTGTCGTTCATATATGCTCCATCCGTCGTAATGATGTATGTGCTGTATGCCTACGCCGCGTCGCGCGGGAACTCTGTCTACCTGCTAGTGGAGCAGCCAGAGGCGCACGCCAGCCCCGTTACGGCGTTTTTCCTGGGGCGTTTGATGAAAGTATTGGTAAAGAGAGCCGTGGAAAAGAAGCTGGAGTTCCGCATAGCCGCTACTACGTATAGCCTAGACTTTATTCTAGGCGCCTATGGCGAAGATATCGCAACTGTCTACATATTCAAGCGGCATCGCGACTCTATTGCCGTAGAGAGGTGGGACGGCAAGAGCTATATACCGGCTTTAAGCGCGCCACCAGTGTACAACTTAGAAATCCCATGACGCGCTTTGCTGGTTTTTTCGAGTTTCTCCGCGCGAGCGGCAGGGCCGTGTTTGAACTGCGGGAGGTCGAGCTGTTCGCAGGGCCGGGCGCAGTAGATGAGGTGAGGGAGGTCTTGAACAAGATCCGTGCGCCTTTGGAGGTGGCCGAATTGCACAAGTCGGTTGACCCGGCGTATTCGGTGTATGCATTAGTGCCCAGGGGGCGCGACGTGGCGGTGCTGAAGAACATCGCGGCTTTGGCAAAAAACCGGAGGTGGCGGCCGGCTGACGTCTACTACCTGCTCAGTGAGCTAATTGCCAGCTGGGGCTGGCCGGTTGAGCGCATTGTCCAGGAGCTGTCTAGAGTTGCGTAGTTTCTCCAAGAGCCTTTCAACGGCGATTCTTATCACTGCGGAGCGGGTGGTGCCCCACTGCTCAGCCAGCCGTTGGAGGCCTTCTAGCATTTCTGCCGGCACTTTAAACGCCGCCACCGTCGTAGATTTGTCTCTGCCGTATTTAGGCTCGTACCTCTTCAGCCGCCGCTCTGTATACGTCTGTTTTTTGCAATACTCTAGGAGCGCCTTTCTGTCGAATACATACCGCCTGTTTTTCAGCTTTGTGCAGGGAAGCGTCCGGCACAGCTCTGCCAGCATGGCGGCGGCGCGCATCACGTAGGCGTGCCCCTCCAGCCCAGCCGCCTCTGCTATTTTCGGCGCGGCCAGCGTGACGGCGCCGCCTATGCCGTTGGCTAGCTTGCACATCGCCTCGAACAGCTCGTCCCGCTGTTCGGCTCCGCGGCATATTCTAACGACAACGCGGTCGCTGGGGTCTTTATACAGCTGGAAGCCGGTCTGCGCCAAGATGTCAATGCTCATGGCGGCCACAGGAGTTGCCTTAACCTCGTAGCCGAGGCTGCGGATAAGCGCCGCCACCTCTGGATGCTCCAAGATCTTTCTGTGGGGGACTGTGCAACAGCGCGTCCTGCACCTGCGGGCCAGCTCTTCAAGCGCTTTTCTCACCACAGCCGCGTACCTCTGGACAAAGTCGTCAACGGCTCCGCATATCACCACGCGGATTCCAAAGGCGCGGCACGGAACCCCCCTCTTCTCCAGCATACGGAGGGCAGACCTAGTGCTCACTCCCGCAGCCTCGGCGAACTGTTTTACGCTGAATACGTTTTCTGGCATGGTACAATTAAAAAACTAGGGAGACCGCCTCCTCTGGGGTCGAGGCCGGCGCCGCGCCGCGCTCAATGAAGAATCTGTAGGCTTTCACTACGTCTTCCTGGTCTGTGTGCGGTTTTATGACCACGACTCTCTTGCCCAGTTTCAACGCGTGTGCCACCGCGACCGCCGTGCCCCAGCCGGCCTGTCTGTACCTGGCCTCCGGCACTATCAGCGCCTCGCTTATACACACTGCCAAGCGACTTCTCGCGGCCAGCAGTGCGGCGAAGTTCTGCGATGGATAAAGCGATAGGGCTAGGACTGTGTCAATCTTCGAATAGCTCTCCACAGACGGGTCTAAGACGCCGGGCTTTATATACACCGCAGGCCACACCCCAACCGCCCGCCCGCCTGCTCTAACAGCGGCGACCGCCGCGGCGAAGTCAATGCCTCTCGCCATGCCGGTGACCACCACCGCGCCCCGCTTTGCTAAGAGCCTCCCGACCTCCGCCGCCAGCCTCAGCCCCGCCTCGCTTGGATCCCTGGCGCCGGCGACAGCGATGTACCTCCCCACCGGCGGGGGCGGGCCGACGCGGAACAGAGCCGCCGCGCCGCAGCGGCGCAGGAACTCCGCGTCTGTCAGCAAGACCGGTTTCATGGCAAATAATGAGAGTTGAAAGTATAATTTTTATCATGAAGCTACACGAGGCGGTGAGGGCGGGGGACGCGAAAGCTGTGAAAAGGCTGTTAGCTACTTCTGACGTAAACGCCGCGGATAGAGAGGGGAGGACTCCGCTTCACTACGCCTACCGCGGGGAGATAGTCCGCATGTTGGTTGAGCACGGCGCCAATCCGCGCGCCGTGGATAGATACGGCGTACCTGCCTGGGCATACATCCTCGCGCGCGGCGACGCCGAGGCTGTGTGGCTGATCTCGGCCTTCGTGAATCCGGAGTATAGAGACTACGCAGGCCGGTCGTTTATGCACTACGCCGCTATGAATATCTACGCCCCTGCCTTGGAAATAATAAGAGAGGTGTGGCCGAATAGATACGATGTCAACGACAGAGACTACTACGGCAAGACGCCGATTTACTACGCCGCAAGTCCTGTAGTGTTCCGCATGCTTCTCAAAGACGGGGCTGACGTGGCAGTAAAAGCGGCCGAAGTGCAGTACGTAAAGGGAGAGTTCGTACTGGTAGAAGACATATCCCCTTGGCACGCCGCCGCTAGGTATGGCGCACCGCATATAGAAGCCTTGCTACAGTTCGACGCGTATAAAGACCACAAAGACAGTTTGGGCAGGACGCCGAGGGAATACGCCCGAGATCCCGAGACATTGAGGCTGATAGACGCGCTTAGAAAGTCGGCGCGCATCTCTCTTTAAACCCCTTTTTTACAAGGCATTACTCTTTAGAGCATCAGAAAAGCCGCGGCGCTGGCTTATCCGCATTTCAAAGCTTAAATAAAGTAGCAAAATGTAGATGCGCTGGCGCTCCTCCCCTGGGCTAGAGCGTAATTGACGGCACCTCGGCCTGTTTTTTCTCGTAGTTCGGGTCTCTGTGCATGACGACGCGGAGGATTCTCCCATGTGTCGTGTAGATCAGCCTGGCCACGGCTAGGACTGAGTGCAGGGCGCGCATGGCGAAAGACGGCGCTGCGTCCTCCCCGCGCCATGTCTTTCCAATTGCCGGCCGCTCTTGGGCTATGAGCCATATGGTGGCGGACTGCCGTATGGCGTATTCAGCCAGCGCCTGCGCCATGGCGTTTGCGGCGAATGAAAGCGAGCCGACGATTGCCAGCGGCTGCGGCATCTCCCCTTCTAACACCATCCGCCTAGCCGCCTCGTGCTGGGCAAAGGCGCTTACCGAGTCAATGGCGACAAAGGCGTGTTTATTCTTCTGGACGAACTGAAGCGCCTTTCTAAACGCCTCAGGCAGATCCTTGACGTACTCAGCCTGTGCGTACTTAGCCGCGGTTTTCAGCCGGTCGCCGTAGAAGACGTTAGGCTCAGACGCGATGTAGAGCTTGTCTGTCTGCAACTCGCGCATAACGGCCAGCGTGAGGGTAGTCTTTCCAACGCCGGAGGCGCCGTACACTATGACAATGCCGTGGGAAAAAAGCCCGAGGCTTTTCACCAGTTCGAGGGCCATGTATCTATACGTCTCAGCGGTTTATATCTCTTTCACGGCTTCTTCTTACGGTAAACAGCAACGTAGCTCGTCCTCCACTTTTTGACGACTTCTGCCTTCGACTCAAAATGTCTAGCCACGCGGATGTATTCATGCGCCGGCATGACGCCGCGCTTAACCGGCCACATTGAGAAGAGAATTATACGTCCGCGCCTAACTACGTCGTCCAGCAACGCTGTGTAGTCGTCAGCAGGCATGAACATTATTACGTTCCAGAAGATAACCACATCGAAACTGCCGCCAACGCTCAGCCGCGCCTCTTCCCACGGCATGCAGAGAACCTCGACACTACGCCGCGTCAGCTCGCGGCAGAATGGTCTGTACGGCTCAACAGCCACGTAGCGTCTAACGCTGGCGACGGAGAGGAAGAAGTCTGCAAACCTCCCCCGCCCAGCGCCGATGTCTAAAACCGCGACTGGCCGCGGCGGTAGCAACTGCAACACAGTACGGCGTACGGCCCAGGGGACGGAGGATCTGTGCGCGTCTATTCCGTAGACGCGTTGCATGATCCCAGTTCGCCCCCGTTTCTACAGACGAGCCCAACAGCGCTACCGACTACAAAGTCAATTACGTCGTCTAGATCTGCACCGGGGTCGCTGTTCTTAATAGTACGCCAGACTTTTTCCGGCTCCTCACTCCACACCGTATATGTTTTTCCGCTAACATCATCATAAGTACCCATGCCGCAGTAGACCTTCCCGTCGACCTCTGCTACAATTTTAAACGCCGCATTGCAAGACCTCATAAGCAGAAATTCGATAGTGAATATGATACCGTATTTGGCAGTAGATACCCGCATGAAAAATTTAGACACACAAAAGGCGAAATCTCCACCCTTGTTAAGGTAGCGAGGCAGTAAAAAGTACTTCATCCGCTTATTTAAGGTAGCGAAATAGTAGAAAGCCGAATCTTACGCCGTATTAAGGCGCCGAGAGAGTAGAAAGCCACTTTTCCGCCTTTTTAAGGTAACGAGAGAGTTGGAAGAGACAAACTCTGCCGTTTTAAGGCGGCGAAAGAGTAGAAAGCCGCTAAATGTGTCGTTTTAAGGTAGCGTGAGAGTGGAATGCTGAGTTTTATGCCGATTTAAGGCGGCGAGATAGTTGAAAAGACGCTGGGAAAATGGCTGTGAAAATCTCCAAGGCGGCAAGGAAGCAGAGCGTTCCGCCGTTTTAAGGCGGTGAGGAAGTTGAAAGTTGTAAAATACGCCTTTTAAGGCGGCGTGGGTTTCACAGCGGTAATTTTTAAAAGGGGGTTCGGTCTTAATTTCTTATGCGGAGGAGTGCGCTTGTGTTGGGGCTACTGCTCCTGGCCGCCACGGCCGCGGCGCTCTCTGTGGAGTACTACGGCGAGTTCTACCTGCAGGTGAAGGTGCGGGAAGACGCCTTCTACACCCCCAGCGGCTGGGTTAACTTCACCGCCAGACTGCTGGCCGAGCCGGGCCGGCTGGAGTTCAACGCCTCCCAGCCCATATACATATTCTGGGTCGGCGCGCCGCCGGGTAGCGCCTACCTGGGCAGGCTGGTCAAACTAGGGAACGACCCGGTATTCGAAGACGGCAGGTCTATATTCAATGCCAACGCTGAAAACATCACGTGGTTTATGCGCCCAGACGTGTTCCACCTCTACTACGGCAATTTAAGCGACTGGCCCTCGGTCTTTGCCTGCAGGAGGGCCGACGTGACGCTGATAGGCTACGCCGAGGGTAGCTCCGCAGACTTCCAACCGCCCGTCTGCGTAAACTGGCGTATAGTGAGGTTCAAGTGGTACGGCGGAACCTCAGTGCCCAACACTAGGATATTCCACAGCGTCGCGGCCGACTTCGCCTTCCGCTTCGAGAGGCCAGGGCAGGTGGCGGTCTTCTGGCTGGCGCCAAACGGCACGCTCTACGCCGCGGTGGGCTACACAGACTACGTCAGAGTCACTGTCGAAGGCGACCACGTCCTCTACTACCACTTCATAATACCCAGGGAGAGGCCTAGGATAGCCTACGGCGCCCTCGCCCCATGGGGACACGGCCTCTACCTCACAGTGCCATGGGACGGAGAAGGGCCGCTGTGCCTAGCACCCAACGTCTGCATTTCAACAGCCTCGTGGACCTCCCCCATAGCGTTGTGGAACAACACAAGGCTCTACTACGGCACGAGATACGGAGCCTATGCGCTGGTGGTAGGCGAAGACGGCAACTTCAAGCCGGGGTACAAGGTGCACAGATCCCCCACTGAGCCCAGGTTGCGAATCGACATAAACCGGACGAAATCATTCTACCAACCTCTCTTCGTCTACCTAGCCGGTAGCAAGCCGTACGGCGTGTATTTGGAAAAGGAGCTCGAGGCGGCCATCCACGCGGTCGCCATAGCAGAAGCGATAAGAAAGACGGTGCCCGACCGTGGCCCATATCTCATTAGCTTTGATCTAGCCAATTCAACACACGGTACAGTCCTTATGAGCTACCAGGCGGGCAGAGGTGGCGTATTCATCGGCTACGCCGTGTACACCCCGGGGGAGAGGAGGCTGGATATATACAGGGCGGTGAGGAAGATCTCGGACTACTTCTGTATAGAGAGAGGCGGAGTGTCGGAGGAGGAGAATCTGAGATATATGTTGAGCAGGCTCGGCATAACTGACTACGAGTACATTGCGTGGCGGTCTCCTTGCTACTTCGTCGTGAGGCTGAAGAACGGGACGGCCGTCGGCACGGATATAACCGGCTTCTACCAGCTACGCCTAGCCAACACCACCTACGTAGAAGCGCCCAAGCCAGAGCTACCGAGGTACTCCGTTGTCGTTAGAGAAGAGAGGGTGCCGGTCTACGTCAACGTGACCCAGACCGTGACGCACACTGCCACGCAGGTCATCACGCAGAACGCCACACAGACCGTGACAGCCACCTATACTGAAACCGCCGTGGAGACTACGACGGTGCAGGAAACCGCCGTGGAGAGGGTAACGGACACGCAGAACGCCACACAGACCGTGACAGCCACCTATACTGAAACCGCCGTGGAGAGGGTAGCGGAGATCGTCGTCCGCAGAGAGGTAGACTGGGGCGCGGTTGCCCTCCTAAGCGCCGCGTCGGCTCTAGCCGCCGCGGCCGCGGTCTGGCTGGCCAGGAGGAGGTAAAACCCGGCAGAAACGAAAAACACCCCCTTTTTTCAAAATTGGAAAAATCCTACACGGGACATGCGTCCAACCCACGCCCTGGCGCTGGCACTACTGCTACTGGTGGCGCTGGCGCTGGGCCAGTCGACAAGCTCGATATTCAACGTGAACGATATTAAAATAGAGATTGGAGGCGATGAAAAAAGCGAAGAAGATCTCAAAAACTCCTGTCCAGCTCCGGGGAAGGGTGAGACTATTCAGCGCTCTTCCAGGATCGTCAGCTCCCGGACGGTGACCCGTTCGGCTTCTTGGTTTGAGATGGGGCTGAAGCTGACGTATAAGGTGGAGACTGGGTTCCCGAGGACTGACAAGGCGCAGGAGGCCAGGGGCTCTATGCCCTACGCGGCGCAGTGGGGAGATCCCAAGCCGCTGGAGACTCGGTACAGAGTGCAAGTGCACAACATAGAGTACAACGCCCCCACCTCTTGGATCGCCACAGTTGACACTGTTGAAGTTAAGTGCGAGTACTACAACGCCACCACTGGGCAGAAAATACGCGAGACGGTTATGTACTTCACACTTGCAAAAAATGTACAGGGCCAGGGCTGGCAGTCCGGTTCGACGCGGTGCAATCTGCTAGTCCTAGACGAGAGAGAGGAGGGTCAGTACCAGTGCACTCTCAACGTGCCGTGGTACGGGAAGAATACAGTAGAGCCGGGCGACTTCGGAGCCCAGTACTGGTGGAAAGACAATAAGCCAGAGGAGAGCCAATTCGGCCAGTATAAAATGACCGTCACCCACTACTATGAAGGCGAAGATGTACTGCGGTTTTACATAATGTCCGGCCTAGCGCCGGGTCAGTACAACACCAACACAGACGGCACCACCAACAAAATATACATGAAAAAGGA
>JAWBJM010000048.1:0-11581 GCA_038832545.1 Pyrobaculum sp. | reverse complement strand
CGTTCTGTAGAGCCGTTTTAAAACATACAGAAGCCTCCACTACGTGCTATAGCACATGAAGCGTCGCTGGAATTGACATATTAAACCACGACGACGTTAAGTATTTATGTACATCAATATGTCAATACGGTGTTGGGTAGATTTTTAGTCGTGGGGCTCGCCGTTGTGGCGTTGGTCGTCGTGGCTGCCTTTGTCTGGCATTCGGCACAGAACAAACGAGACGTTAACAACTGCCCCAGCTCAGTAGGCTTTTGTGGTATCTCTACAAATGGGCCTTGTGAGAGTGACGCAGACTGTTTACAAGACGGCTGTTCAGGACAAGTTTGTAGAAGTGTGAGAGAAGAGCCTGTCGTCACTACCTGCGAGTGGAGAGACTGCTACGACGCCGAGAAATACAAAGTGGCGTGTAAATGTGTCAATGGTACGTGTCAATGGGCCGCTGTGTCAACTAAACCATAGTTAAAAGCCATTTTTAAACACTGTGGGGTTTTGTTGTAATCTAGCCTTGTTGGCAGGAGTCTACGACATGGGCGATAATACGGCTTGTTCTATAGTTTTTCAAGATAGGTTTCGTACTTCTTTACTAAGTCTTGTGAGTCTTCTTCACTTGGTACTAACAAGACGAACTCTACGTTGCCCTCTCCATATCTATAACTCTTCCAGTATCTAAACTTTAACTCTCTGGGGAGGTACAACATCGCTAATTTTCTCTCGCCGAATGCGTGTCTTAGTTTACAGTTGCATCCGTCTATGGGACTATCTGTCACTATGTAGTACCCCACGTCGCAGTCACATAGCCAATACTCTCTATTCTTTACATGTGTAAATATGAATGAATCTATTCTATCTTGTACTTTTCTATATATAGGCTCAATGATCCCCTCTATGTACAGTATAGGCTCTGTAGATAGATGTATAGGCGCAACGGCCATGTAGCCTGACGAAAGTTTCCAATAGTATTTTCTATTTTTCTTAACTGGCTCTACTTCACCTTCGAAAAATAATCTATTTAAAGCCCTTAAGACTTTGTGTCTAGGCTGTCCCAGTAGGTTGGCTATTTCTGAAGTGGTCAACTCTCCCCTCTCGCGTAGCAGGCGCAGTATTTCGCTCTTTATTTCCATATAATACACCTCGACGTATGTATATATAAATTTTGTGTATGGCCAAACCCTTCTGTATTACTACAATTGTACCATCTAAATTTCTCCCTCTTCTTTAAGTTATTTGTTCTAAATCCCGTGGCAATTACAGTCCAGAGATCAGTCACCTTCCCGCCCATAAGGCTTAAGAGAATTGACGACTACGTGCTCTACGTAGCGAAAAACAGCCCGTCAGTTAATCAACTGAGAGAGATTGGTCTTGAAATTGGGAGGGGGAGGGGAGATATCACGAGATTTCTTGAGCGAATCGGCGTAGTGGAGACTGGCGGGGGCGTAGTGTCTCTCACTAAGCTTGGAGGCCGGCTAGTCTCTCTTAGAGAAGAACTCGGCTTGGCTGTATACCACGCCTTGTTTTATAAAAGAGTCCCTCAGTATATGTATCTTGTAGATTCTTTAAAAGAGGCTGTAGAGATTAAACAAGAAGAGCTCTATAACCATGTAAATGAGAAAATTTCTAAAATCTCGCCGACTGCGTGGGTCAATAGAGTGGCTTTTAAAACTTTGTCACACATAGCTGAAGAGCTCGGCGTGGTGGAAAAACTTAATTCACTTCTCCGCTACAGAGGTGATCCAGTAGAGGCGTCAATAGAGGCATACTATAGAGAACACGGTGTAAAAATTGGACAATTTTTCTACGTCTCTCTAGATAAAGTAATTGTAGAGCAATGTGCAAAATTTGAACAGCCGCAGAGTTTGTACAAGATCGAAATCGACTGTGTAGTTAATAAGATATATGAAATCTTCTCTATATGAAAAAGAGAGAGGGAAAAAAGTCAACACTTTTCGACTTTATAGAAACTACTGAGGCCAAACAGCCACAGAGACAGAGAGATATATCTGAAGAAATATATAAATATATAAAGTCTAGAGGTTTTGTAAAAAAAGAAGAGCTCTCTAAGTGGGCAAGAGACAATGGATTCACCGCTGCGGAGTTTTTTAAAGCAGTTGAGAAATTAGTTACTGAGAAAAAAATTAAGAAAAGACTTGACGACGAGGGCAGTCTTATCTACGAAGTTATTGAGTAAGTAACGTTATAGAGCTCTACCTCCAAGGTTTGGTTATATATAACTCTTACACACATGGCCACGACTAACTCAGAGCTGTTGAGTCCTACGTCGTCACAACTCCCCCGTTTTGTAGCTTCAAATAGTAGCTTCATATAGACAAAACTAGCCACAGTCTCTCCTAGATAAATCGTCAAGACTACAACAGCTATGAATATGACTAAAACTAAGATCCACTCTATATTCATGTATATAATATATATAATGTTTCTAAAAACTGTCCAGCGACGGCAAGTATATACAACGTCAACACCGCCATTAACGCCATATATAGATGGAAGAGCAGCCTCATAGAGATTTTATAAACTCCACCATTTCCTCTATATCTCCCCAAGCCTTCTCTATAAAGACCTTGAGTTTTTCAATAGGCAATATATGAGACGCCAATATTAACAACACTGCTGAAGCCACTGCCGCTATTAGGAAATATATTAGTTCTTCTACCAACACAACCTACTTGTCTTTATGTTTAACTTAAGGCGTGAAATTTATTAAAACCGCCTATACACCCCATTGATGTTTAAACTTTTGTCTAACTACAACGCACATACAGTAGAAGAGGCCGTGAGGAATTTTTGGGAGAAAGAAAAAATTTTTGAAAAATGGAAAACTTGGCGAGGTGGTCTGAAGTATACATTTCTAGAGGGGCCGCCTACTACAAACGGGATGCCGCACGTAGGCCATATAAGAGGGCGTACGTACAAAGATGTAGTTCTGAGGTTTTATAGACTACTGGGATACGACGTGTGGGTACAAGGCGGCTGGGATATGCAAGGCATGCCTGTAGAGTGGGAAGTAGAGAAGAAGCTAAAGCTAAAAAGTAAAAAAGACATAGAGCGCCTTGGGTTGGAGAAATTCGCACTTGAGTGTAACTCTCTAGTAGACGAATACTTAGTCCATTGGAGAGAGTGGGGGACAAGGAGACTTGGGCTTTGGCTAGACATAGACAACGCCTACGAGACTAGAAGCCCTAGGTATATGGAATACACATGGAGAGTAATAAAGAAGGCGTATGAAAAAGGCCTATTGTTAGAAGACTACCGCGTCCTCTGGTTCTGCCCACGATGTGAAACCTCTTTAAGCGACCATGAAGTCGACTTGGGCTATGAAGAGAGAGAAGACCCGTCGATATTTGTTAAATTTAAAATCGAGGGGAGAGAAGACGAGTATTTAGTCATCTGGACCACTACGCCTTGGACTTTAGTAGACAACGAAGCCGTGGCTGTACACCCCGACTACCTCTACGCTAAGGTGAAAGTAGAGGAGAGAGAACATTGGTGGCTAGCCGAAGGGCTTGTGTCTAGCTTAATGAAAAAATTCGGAGTTAAAAATTGGCGTATTGTAGATGTTAAAAAAGGCGCAGAGTTAGTTGGCGTTAGGTATGTACACCCCCTCGTCGAAGAAGTGCCAGAAAGAGGCACACGGCCCCACATGGTAGTGGCTGCAGAGTTCGTAACGTTAGACCAGGGGACTGGGCTAGTACACATCGCTCCAGGCCACGGGCCGGAGGATTTTGAAGTAGCCAAGAGGTACGGCCTCTCTATTACAAATAGTGTAGATATCAACGGACTCTATAATGAAGCCGGGGGGAGGTACTATGGGAAACATGTCTACGACGTAGATAAAGAAGTTATAAAAGACCTCAGGGCTAAAAACCTTCTTGTATATGAAGAAAAAATACGACACGAATACCCACACTGTTGGCGCTGTGGCTCTAAGTTAATTCTAAGAGCCGATAGACAGTGGTTTATAGCTATCTCAAAAATAAGAGACAAAATGTTTGAAGAGTTGAAAAAAGTAAACGTAGTCCCCTCCAAACTAAGAGATAGATTCGATATCTTTGTCCAAAACGCTAGAGATTGGAACTTGTCTAGAAGTCGTGTGTGGGGCACACCACTGCCTGTGTGGAGATGTAAAAAAGACGGCCGTATTTTAGTAATTGAATCACTTGAAGAACTTAAGTCTCTAGCTAAAGAACTACCCGCTACAGACGACTTTAAACTAGCTCACAGGCCGTGGATAGACATGGTAAAAATATCCACTCCAGACTGCGACGAGTGGATACGCGAGCCGTACGTCATGGACGTGTGGCTAGACAGCGGAGTGGCTTGGATCGCCGGAGTAGACGGCGAGAGGAATCAAGAGCTTTGGAGAAGTCTCTACCCTTTTGACTTCGTCACAGAGGGGATCGACCAGACTCGTGGATGGTTCTACTCCCTCTTGGCCACCGCCGTATTGTATACAGACAAGGCTCCGTATAAGACAGTTTTAATACAAGGCCTAATACTTGACAAACACGGCCAGAAGATGTCTAAGAGTAAGGGCAACGTCATATGGGCTAGAGACTTGTTTGAAAAATACGGCGCCGACCCGGTGAGGCTGTATATCCTCATTAAGGCCGCCCCTTGGGAAGACTTATCTTTCGACCCCGACGAGATTAAACATATAGTCGGCGACTTGAACATCTTGTGGAATATTGTGAGATTTGCAGACACCTATATGTCTATAGATAAATTCGACGCGAGTCAGTATAGACTAGAGGAGTGGGTGGAGAGGGGGCTTGAAGAAGATAAATGGCTCCTATCTGAGTTGAACCAATTAGTTAAAGAATTTGCACAGTATATGAAAAATTTTGAATTTCACAAAGCCGCGTATATATGGCGTGAGTTTGTAGTAGAGACTCTAAGCCATAGATATATTAGACTATTAAGAAGAAGAGTCTGGACAGACGAACCTACACTTGACAAATACGCAGCGTATGTTGTACTTCACCACGCCATCAAAACGGCGTTGATTCTAGCCTCTCCGCTTATACCCCACGTGACTGAATATCTGTGGCAGACTTATGTGAAGAAATATGAAAAAGACGCACCTGAGTCGATACATTTGACAAAATACCCAGAGGCCGGCCACGTGGATAAAGAACTTATAGACGTCTATAGAGAGCTCTTTTTAGTATTCTCCGCAGTGGCCGAGGCTAGAAATAAGGCGGGCGTGAAGTTGAGGTGGCCAATTAGACATGTATACATCACAGGAGCTAAGTATTTAGATAGATACAAACCGCTGTTAGAATACCTCGCCAATGTGAAAGAAGTGACTTCAGGTGTATGTCCACAAGACTATGTAAAAGCCTCTGAAAGCTATGTAGAAGTCTGTATCCCAGCTCAAGTAGACCAAGAGCTATTCTACGAGGCTATCGCTAGAGAAATAGTCCGTAGAGTGCAAGTAATGAGAAAAGACAATAAGTTAGACATTGGAGATTACATAAGAGTGTCTATATATTCCCATTCAAAAGATATAAAAACTGCAGTGGAGAAGTATAAAGACTATATAGCTAGAGAGACGAGGGCAGTGGATATTATATTTACAGACACTGTAGTTGGAAAAGAGTGGGAGATAGCAGGTGAGAAGATACGTATCGAAATTACAAAAGTTTAGTCAGTTGGGTAGGGGCGTCGTCACAAATCCACGAAGAACCACAACATCACTAATATAAACATTAGTTATCTTTATAACTATGATGAAGATGACCGCTTACGATTGGTGAGCGCGGTATGCAGCGCTGATTATACGAAGAGGTTTGTAAAATGCCATGGGTTGGATACCTAGGGTTGAGCAAGTAGGCGGGCGAGGTGGCCGCCGCCATGTCTTGGCACACCACCTCTAGGCCGCCCGGCCCAGTGGTGTCGACACCCCTAGACCGGCTCTAGATGCAGCCTTATACCTCTACGCCTCGGGGACTCCAGCTTATTTAATAGCGTTAATCTATGCGTTTATACTCCACCTGGCGCATATAATCTTGGCTAGATCCATGGCCGACGTCTTTAAGAAGTTTTAGACTCAGACGTTACTTTACTAAGTTTATCGTAGATCTCTAATAGAAGCGCCATAGAGCGTAAATGATCTATTAATTCGCCAGGTGGGAGTCGCTCTATCTCTTTCCCCATTTCTATAATCTTATCAAAGAGGATCTTCCTCACCTCTCTTAGTTGAATAACCTCTAGGGCTTGTTGTGCATGTTCGTCAGACTTGACTAAGACAACTGTGCGTTCACAATTGGCGCAGTAGAGCTCGCCAGTCTTTAACTTCACTAGAACAGTGCCGCAGGCTGGGCATGTGTAAGAAGTCAACACTGCCCCGGCTCTGACTAACTGCGCTATTTTTTTCACAACGTCTCGCTCCATGTGTAGAATTACGTCCTTTAAATAAATACTATACCAATCTCGTGGACATAGAGATTTTACTACTGACGCTTGGAGGAGATGTTAAACACGTCCTTGAGGTCAGTCGCCAACTTAGAGATTTAAAACTACGACTTGTAGAAGGCGGGGGGGTTGAGATCAACGGCGTGAGAGTAGTGGGGAAGGGCACAAACAGCGTAGTTTTCCTCTGCCGACCTGCTGTAGGCGATGTGTTACTCGCATGTAAAATAAGACGTAGAGACTCCTCTAGAGATAGTTTAGCCACAGAGGGACAGTTACTACACTTGGCGAATTTAGTAGGCGTAGGGCCGAGGCTATATACCTACAGTAGAGACGTAGTGGCTTATCACTATGTAGATGGAGTCTATTTTGAAAAGTGGTGGGGCGGCGCGGATAGTGACGAAAAGAGGCGCGTTGTAGGCGACTTGTTGACACAGGCCTATAGACTAGACACAGCCGGCGTCTTACATAACGAGCTCTCTAGACTCAATAGACACGTCTTAATAAGTGGGGGGTCGCCTGTGATTTTAGATTTTGAATCAGCCACCCTCGGCAGCGGCAAAAACGTAACGCAAGTAGTTAGCGGTTTGATGAAATTTGGACTTAAGCCACCTGTAGAAGCCCTTAGACGTTATAAAAGTTGTCTATGTGAAGAGGCATTTAGACAGATACTAACTCTTTGTCTTAACCAAATCTAGAGAGGCTTTCCATAATCTATCGCCGAGGTAGTGTAGGTTTATTAAAACTTTGCCTTTCTGCATCTGTTCAACTTCGCCTCTTGTGTATAACGCCGAGGCCACTGCTATCACTCTGCCTTTTTCATCAGCCACGAAGACTATATCTCCTTTGTTAAAGTCTCCTTCGAACTTCTTGATGCCAGGCCTCATGACATCTGCGCCATTTATTATCGGCCTCACGGCCCCTTGGTCTACATATACTTTTGGAAACGGTTTTAACTGCCCGCCTCTCTGAGATTTATGAATGAGGTATAACGTAGGCACTACGTACTCCCCTTCATTTGTTATAAACTTACTAAATAGTGGCTCTCCATCTATAATATATATATCGATATTATCGGAAATTTTCATAACTTCTACAGTCTCTGCATTGTCTAAAAACGGACTCATGTAGTTGTATATTTCTCTTAACTCTCTCACTTCTCTATTACTTAACCTTGCACGTCTCATATAAAGCCTCTAGGAGGGAGTTAAAAAATATCAGCGCATAAATGTGTCGTCACATTTTAGCCTTGCCGGGTTTCTTCACCTCTAAATTTTTTTAAAATGGATATGTATAAAAACAATGTGGATAAGTTACTACACGCAACTCTAAATGTTGTTAAAAGCCGTGGAGAGGAGATATTCTTAGACGTATCAAGGCCCTACGCCTATACGCTAGTGGCCGAGTTTGATAAAAAGAAGTTTCTAATGAAAATATCTGCCGATGCAGAAGATGTATCTGGCAGCGCTGTAAAAGATTTAAAAATACTCGGCAAGTACACAACTACTCCAGCTCTGTGTATTATCTCAGGCGTAAGGGGTCGTGTTCTACAGAGGGGAGTTGTATATATTAGAGACGACATAGTCTTTATGTCGCTTTCGACGTTTAAAGATGTACTAGATGGAAAACTTCCATTATTCAAATTAAATAGAGGCGTAATAACTGCAACTATTAGAGGAGACAAATTAAGAGAGAGAAGAGAGTCGGCAGACATGAGCCTAGGGGCGTTGGCGAACGAACTCGGCGTCACTAGAGAGACAGTGTATAGATATGAAAGAGGAGAGATTGAAGCCCCTCTAAAAATCGCTAATAAGTTAATTATTATGTTTGGAGAAGATATAATTAAAAAAATCGATATTACAAATATAGAAGTTTCAAAAGAAGAATTACTAAGTAGGAGAATAGATAATAATACATATAGACTTGTTGAGTCGCACCCAGACGCAGTAAGAGTCGAAAAAAGCGTCTTCTTAATCTCTACAGACAGAGATAGGTATGAAAAAACAAAAGAATTGGCGGAGGCTCTGGGGGCACAATTTGAAAAAATGTGAAGCTAATAGTCAAAAAAGAGGGCCAAGTTGAGTTCTACATCCCAGACCCTTCAGAGTACCAAAGTATATACTCAGCGCCTGTTTTCTACAACCCGGCGATGGAGAAAAACCGGACAATATCTATACTTTTATTAAGAGAGTTGGGAAGCGGCCTTACAGTGTGTGAACCTCTCAGCGGCACTGGAGTGAGAGGGATTAGATATGTAATAGAAAGTAAAGCTGTAGACAAACTTATATTAAACGACATCTCTAAAACTGCTGTAGAGATTATAAAAAAGAATTTAAATCTAAACGGAGTAGATGCAGAAGTTTATAACGAAGACGCCAATGTCTTACTCCACAGACTTAAAGGCGTCTGCGACGTCGTTGATATAGACCCCTTTGGCTCACCCGCTCCGTTTATCCACGCGGCGTTTAAAGCTCTGAGAGAAGAAGCTGTTCTATGTGTCACTGCCACAGATACTGCAGTCTTAGTGGGGAGGTATTCTAGGAAATGTCTGAGGCGCTACGGATCTACTGTGAAGAAGACGCCGTTTTATATAGAAATAGGATTGAGAAATCTAGTGGGGTATCTAGCCAGAGTTGCGGCGTCAGAGGATTTCTACATAGAGCCCCTCTTCTCCTACTGGGAAGCCCATTACTTCAGAATCTGTCTTAGAGTTATTAAAGGCGCAAGAAATGCAGACGACGTATTTAACTTCTTAAAATATGTAGAATACCGCAGAGGATTTAGAAAAATAGTAGATGTATTAAACGAGGCCTCTTCAGGTCCTCTCTGGGTCGGCCCGCTGGGGGAGCCCGCCATTGTCCACAAAATGACACGTGGAGGTGTTTACACAGACTTTTTAAACCTCTTAGAAATAGAGTATGCAGTAGATGCGCCATGGTACTATCGAACTTTTGAATTTGCAAAAGGTGGAAAAGGGCCTACTCTAAGAGAAGTATTGACATATACAAAAGAGGCTGGTATATACGCGACACCCACCCATATGGCAAGAGATGGCTTTAAGACAGAGGCGTCGTATGGAGAGTTAGTAAAGACTCTGTACTTTTATTAAACAAATTACTCATACGTTATGGCTATCGCAGTGGCAGGTCTCCCGGGGGCTGGAAAGACTACTGTGGCTAAATTAATCGAGGCTAGGGGATATAGCTACTACAATTTAGGAGACGTTGTAAGACGCGAGTCTGAGATTCTAGGGATACCTCCAGACAGAACAGCAGTAGTTCTAAGGCTGGGGTATGGGAAGAGGGCAATTGTAAAAAAAATACTAGAGACCATGAGGCCAGGTAGAGTAGTGGTAGATGGAGTTAGGAGTATAGAAGAGGTAGAAGCATTAGAAGAGGCTCTGGGCTCAGTATTTTTAATCTACGTCGTCGCCTCTCGAAAGACGCGATATATGCGTCTACTCAGTAGGGGGAGAGCAGACGATCCATTGACATACTCTCAGTTCTATATGCGAGACCTTAGAGAAATGAGATTTGGACTCGCCGAACTTCTCGCAAGAGCAGATTACATAATAGTAAATGAGGAGCGCCCCATTGAGGAGTTAGAAAAAGAAGTCGCTAAATTAGTATGAAGGTAGAAGTTATAGTAGAGGTGAGATATACAGAAGACAAATCTAAAGTGCTCAAAGCTTTAGAAAATGTCGCAGTGGTGGATAGACTAGAGGAGAGGCCAAGCGACGTTGGTGTATTGCTAATTAGCACATGTGAAGGCCATAGATGTCTAGAAAAATTACGTAGCGCTATATGGCGACAGGGGATACAAGACGCCGCCCGTAGCGTCTTAAGTAGAGGAATAGTTGGAGAAGATACTGTCATATTTTCTGTAAATAAACAAGCTGCATACGTAGGCGTTGTGAGTTTTGTAACCGAGCCTGGAGAGTCGCCGCTAGGCCCCATAACGTTTACTGTCAAGACAACAAATATTAGACAGTTTATGGACTGGATTGCGCCGAGGACTTACAAAGGCAAAGTTTATTACCACTCGCCTCCCCCCGATTAATTTTTTACAATATAGACAACTCTATACAAGCCGCCGTGTATATACATAACACAGCTCTTCAATGAAGGAAAATCGTAGTATATAGGCGACGCAAATACTAAATACCCACCTCTCCGTATATATGTCAAAGCGGACTCTATAAATTTTGTAAGCAACGCCCTTATGTCTAAAGTAGATAAAGATAGTCTCCCGTAGGGAGGATCTCCCACTACTGCGTCAAATTTCCTCCTAAAAACTGGCATAGTCGCATCGCATTGTACAAGGTCTGAAGATAGGTTTCTCTTAGCCACTACTAAAGCCTTTATGTCTATGTCGCCGCCCACTACGTATGCCCCCACTTTTTCAGCTTCGTAGGCCACTGCACCAGCCCCCACAAACGGCTCCCATACATAGTCGCCTATTTTCACTCTGGCGAGATTTATAAACAACTTAGCAGTTAGATAGTCAAGGCTTCGTGTCAGCCTCTCTATGTGTGGTTTTTCTTTTCTAATTCTCTCTCCATTGACTGATTTAGCAAGCGCCGCTCTTTTAAACACACTGCAGTCTTCACACTTGAAAACCGAGACTTCGCCTAAGTCAACAACTTCACAATTTCCAACCTCCCCCAGGCCTAACGCCTCTTCTACTGCTAGACAGAAAAATCTCTTCCCCAAGACTACTCTACACTCTTTCACTTTTAAATATCTTTCTTAAGAGATATACAGTTATAGACACAGCTAGTGAAAATGTTATAAAAATAGCAGCGGCAACAAGGATTTCAAATACGTCTCTATTTTGTTTCAACAAGGTGGGGAGTAAGAAGTTGAAAAATGAAAAAGTGATACCACCTGCAGCCAAGGCGCCGTATCTTATTTTCTTAGTCGAAATATACGATTCAATTATATAGCTAACATATGGGAGGATTGACGCAGTGACTAAGACGTATTCCGGAACTAGAGACTGCCCTCCAATTGTTGTGATTAAATACAACACAATAATAAATAGAGAAACAACAGTTATAATAAATGTAAACTCGAACTTTCTTAAAACTTCTTTCAAAAAGTCATATATACCAAAACCATATAACATTATAAAAAATACAATAAATAATAAAGAT
>JAWBJM010000047.1:0-12264 GCA_038832545.1 Pyrobaculum sp. | reverse complement strand
CTCTGAGCTTGACCTCTGTGGCGGGTCTAACCGCGGGGCAGTGGGGAGCCCAGACTCTGTCCTCTACCTCCAAGCCTAGGGACTTGGCCACGGCTACGATTTTTGGATAGTGAATAGCCAGGGCTCTGTATTTCTCTACACGTGGGTCGAATTTGATAAAAGAGAGTTGTCTAACCTCGGGGGGGACCTCCCCATCTATTAAGACAGTGCCTCTGTCCCAAGTGAGAATTAGGCCCACTGTATCTCTACCCCGACGCCTAGTCTCTCAGCTCTCTTTAGTACATACTGCGCCATGGCTACGTCAAAGATTGGATTCCCCACGGACTTATACACTTTCAACTCGCCGAATTGACAAGTGGACCCCTTTAAGAAATCTCCGAAGTAGACCCATTTGTCGCCTACGTCTTCTGTCTCCTCAGGGGCGTGTGGATTGTCTACTAAGACGCAGCCCCCTCTTTTGATAACGTCGTCGTCTAACTCTCTCACAGGCCTCGGCGCCCCAATTGAGATCACTGCGGTGTCTTTTTTTAACTTAGACCCCTTGACTACTGGCTGTCGTGAAGTTGTGGCCGCGATTATTAAATCTGTCTGGTATATCTCCTCCAGCTCCGCCGCCGCAGCGCCGTATTTCTCTGCCAACGCCGCAGCTCTCTCTTTAAACACGTCGTAGATTTTAAACTCTGCAGAGGGGTATAGAGTTTTGAATATTTTCAAGTGGTACTCGCCTTGGAGACCTGCGCCAATTAGCCCTATAGCTCTCGGCGAGGGCTGTATCGCCGATGCCGCCAATGCGCTGGCCGCGGCGGTCCTCCAAGCTGTGAGCTGTGTGCCGTTGATTAAAGCCTTGGGGGCCCCCGTCTCTCTGTCTATTACAGCCACAACTGCCTTCACTGTGGGGGTGGCCCTTGGGTAGATGCCGACTAGCTTTACTACAAAGCCAGCCTCTTGAGAGTGTCCCACCATAGGCGCAAACCATACGTCTCCCACCGTCAAGGCTTGGCGGGGTAGGAATTTGTAGTCGCTGAGATAGGCGGACTTTATTGCGTCTACCGCCTCTCTAACGTCTATTAAAAAGTCTATATTTGGTAAAAGTAGCATATGTCTAAAAAGAGGCTTTTTTAAAAAGATTTACCACTTGTTTATAATTAATGCAAATACCGACGTCACTGCGGCGAGGATTAAAAACACGGCGGGTGGGTTGTCGGCTAGAGGCAGCCAGTTGAGATTCATGCCGTAGAAGCTTGTGATTAACAACGCGGGGACCGCCACTGTGCCTAGTATAGCGAGTCTCCTCATAGATGACTCAAACGAGAGTTCTAAAAGTGATGTGTACAAAATCCTTATGTCTCTTGCATATCTCTTAATGTAATGCGCCTTTTTCAACAAAGACTTTGAGTAGTTTAACTGGCGGGTTGGGAGTAGGCCCCTTCGCCATAGCTCGCGTCCCACGTTGTAAATATGTAAAGCGGCGTGGTGTAGAACATGCGCCATTCGGGTGGCTGTGTATACTTCAGAGGGCTTTACTCTCTCCTCGATCTCGAGGCGGTATTCTAATCTGTCTAGAAAATCCTCAGCCTCTCCCAACGCCCTCTGTAGGCGTCCTAACACGTGGCCGTAGGCGTCTTGTATAGTATTAAAGGGGCCCGACACTACGCCGCTGGGGTCGATCTTTAACTCTAGCGTTTCTTCTACTACATCGCCGTTTTTTAATGAAATCAACGGTAGGTGTACTATTGTATATCCCCCCTCTGTGTATATATAAGCCATTGAGAAAAAATATGTGTGTATAAAGTTGTCTTTTTAATAGTATTACTAGGAATGGCCCTCTTCCCAAAGCCATATGGCTATTTCATATCGGCGCTGTCTTTTATACTATGGAGACGTATAGAGTGGGTGGCCTTTAGGCTGAGGTATTTAACTACATCTCTCGCCACGTACATAACTGTCTTTCTCCTCGATTTGTATTTAATAGGGCCTCCAAAATGGGCGCCTGTCTGGTGGGAGGCCGTAGTTCTGGCGCCCTTCGCCGAAGAGTTAATCTTCAGAGCCCTGCCCTTTGCCGTTTTGCCCCCCGCGGCGGCTTGGACATTTGCAGTGGCTGTGTTTGGCGTTTTACATTTTGAAAATCCCCTAATAGCTACTGCGTACGGCCTTTCGTTAACTTTAGCCTACAGAGGCGGGGGGTATCTCGCCTCTTTTCTACTACACAGTCTAAATAACGCAGTGTGGATTCTCTTAGCCACAGGCGGCTTTTAAAAACTCTTCATATCTCTTTTTTAAAACTGAGGCGTCGTAGTGGCCAACTACGTGGCTCCAGGGTAGCGGCTCGTCTCTTTTTTCAAATATATAGTCAAGCTCGCCTCTCTTTAACGCATTTCTCCAATATCTCATAGGCGATTTTTCACGTGCCGCCGCCTCGATGTGGCGGCCTACGTCTCTACTCCCTAGAGATATGGCGGCTTGTACGGCCGCCAGCTCTACGTCGTAGTGTGTAAATCCGTCGTGGGGAGTCCTCTTTAATTTCTCAATAGCTTTTTCTAAATAGTGGAGGGGAGCCATGGGGTGGTACTGAAGGGGGGTCTGCGGCTTGGGCACGAAGGGGTTGACGCTAAGCGTCAATCGCACGCCTCTCTGTCTTATCTCTTTGACTAATTTAACCACCGCCTCAAGATCTCCCTCTGTTTCGCATGGGAGGCCGACCATTAGGTACATTTTCACTCTGAGCCCCAATCTCTTAGCCGCCTCTACAGTCTTTATCAAGTCGGCGTCTGAGATACGCTTCCCAAGGGCCTCTCTAAGTCGTTGGCTCGTCTCTGGCGCAATAGTTAAAGTCCTCTGTCCAGTCTTCGCAATTAATTCAATTGTCTCTTCGTCTAGTAGCTCAGCTCTGAGAGAGGGGAGAGATATGGGTATTCTACGTCTGGCGGCTTCTTTTAACAATTCTTTAAAGCCTGAGTGTGCGTTGGCTGTAAGCGCCACTAAGGCCGGTCTAATATTGTATTTTCTATACAAAACCTCAGCGTCGCCAAGCGCCTCTCTCCAGTCTCTCGGGCGGTACGGCTTTGTGATATAGCTCTCCATACAGAAGAGACAGTCGAAGGGGCAGCCTCTCGCCAACTCTACAGAGAGACTAAAAGCGGCCTCTGGCTCCGGCAATCTTCTATAGTCCCCCTCCCACCGTCCCGTGGCTATTTTTACTACATTTCTCTCCGCGGGGTTGTACAAGCCTTTGTTCTCGCCTGTGGTTATATACTCAATTAAAGAACTCCAGAGGGGCTCTAACTCGCCCACGGCCACTGCGTCTACAAACTCTGCCAGAGGCTCTGGGTTGGCTGTGACTGGGGGGCCTCCCACTACGACCTTTGGCCTCTCTCGACGTGCGGCTTTTATCTCAACGCCCCCATCTAACAACATCTTTACTAAATTGACGTAGTCTAACTCGTAGTGGACTGTGGCAACTATGTAGTCGAAATGGCTCAGTGGGGTGCCGTCTTCTACCCCCCTGGGGCCTTTGTCAAGTGTAAATCTCTCAACGTAGAGGCCTTCGTCTTGGAGTTTAAAATACAGAATGTGGAACACGGCGGAAGACATAGCCACGGCGTTTGTAGAGGGGTAGAGTAGGGCCACTTTTATAATATTTTTCCGGTAGCCAACACGTCGCACAGATATAAAAACATCTGTTTTAAAGTCTGTGAACCCCGTTAGGTATCTAAGAATGGGCGAGTACGTAGTTTATCTAGTGATTTTGATACTGACCGCTGTTGTTCTAGGCGTGGCGATATACATGGCTTTGTTTCGTATATATGAAATATTCACTACGGCGACAGATAAGCCGGAGGCAATGGCCCAGGCTGTGTACAACGCTTTGTCTGACATATTTCTAGTGGTTATTTTCGTAGAGCTTATAGACACGTTTATTACCTACCTCGAGCAGAGGAGGGTAGTGGTGTATAAAATAATAGACGTGGCATTAGTAGCTTTGGCGAGAGAGTTGTTTATCTACCTCGCCCCCGTGAATAAAGAATTTGATTTCTATAAAGCCGTGGCGATAGTCGCAGCTACTTTCGTAGTTGGAGTAGTGGCCTATTTACAAAGAAAGGCGTTGGCTAGAGAGGGGAGGGGGCGGAGGTAAAAATTTATTAAGGGCGCCAAATCTTCACTTGTGTCTAGCGAAGTTTTTAACATCGTGGAGATTAGAGAAAATAGGCTGTTAAAAAGAAGAGAGGTTATACTAGAGGCAATACACATAGACGCGCCGACTCCCACTAGACAAAGTGTAAGAGAGTGGGTGGCAAAACAATTGGGGGTAGACGTGGCGAATGTCTTTATTAGAAAGATCAAAGGGGAATACGGCGTGGGGAAGTCTAGAGCTGAAGTACATGTATACGACGACTTTAAATTCGCCAAATTAATAGAGCCCTTGTACATACTTGCCAGAAACTTAGGAGAAGAGGGGAGGAAGATGGTGGAGGAGGCTAGAAAGAGGCGAAACGAACGTAGAGAGAAGAGAAGGAAGAAGAAATAGTATGTCTAAAAAACAGCCGGTTCAGAAAGAGAAAAAACTACCCCGCGCAGCGCTTTGGTATGAAATAGATTTGGCAAAGGGAGTGTTTAGATTTAAAAATAGGCTGTGTCCAAAGTGCGGATCGGTGATGGCTTTTCACAAAGAGCCCACGCCGAGGTGGCACTGTGGTAAGTGCGGCTTTACTCAATTCCAGAGGTGATTTGTGATTGTCCTAGGCGTTGAGTCTACAGCACATACAATTAGCATTGGAGTTGTAAAAGACGGCGAAATTTTAACACAGTCAAGCCAGACGTACAGCCCCCCGCCTGGGAGAGGTATACACCCGAGAGAGGCGGCTGACCACCACGCCTTGAAGGCGCCTGTTTTGTTAAAAGAGGCTTTAGCTAAGGCAGGTGTAAAGCTCGCCGACGTCGACGCTGTGGCATACGCCGCCGGGCCGGGGCTGGGCCCGGCTTTGAGAGTGGGGGCAGTGTTAGCTAGGGCAGTTGCAATTAAGACGGGGGCTCCGTTGGTGCCTGTACACCACGGCGTAGCTCATATAGAAGTGGCTAGATACGCCACGAGGTCTTGCGACCCCTTAGTCTTATTAATCTCGGGGGGTCACACTATGGTTGTAGGCTATTCCGACGGGAGGTACCGTGTCTTCGGCGAGACTTTAGACGTGGCTATTGGCAATGCTATTGATATGTTCGCAAGAGAAGTGGGGCTTGGCTTCCCCGGCGTCCCCGCCGTGGAGAAGTGCGGAGAGGGGGCGGGGGAGTTAGTCCCCTTCCCCATGCCTATAATCGGCCAAGATCTTTCCTACGCAGGTGTGGCCACCTACGCGTTGCAGTTAGTAAAGAAGGGGGTAGACTTAGCTGTGGTGTGTAGGTCTTTGATAGAGACGGCATATTATATGTTGGCTGAAGTGACTGAGAGGGCGTTGGCTTATACAAAAAAGAGAGAGTTAGTAGTGGCTGGCGGCGTGGCTCGGAGTAGGAGACTTAGAGAGATTTTAGAAGAGGTGGGTCGGGAACACGGCGTAGAGGTGAAAATCGTACCTGTTGAATACGCCGGTGACAACGGCGCCATGATAGCTCTCACGGGGTACTACGCCTATAGGCGTGGAGTAGCCGTGAGGCCAGAGGAGAGTTTTGTAAAACAAAACTGGCGTCTAGACGCCGTAGACGTGCCGTGGTTTTACGACCTCTGTAGAAAAGTATAAAAAATAGTAATATGTCGTCTGCCGTGAGGAAATACATCGCGCCGCTAGTACTAATCTCAGTGGGTGCTTTTTTCGTAGGTTTTTCACTAATAAACGGCTTACTTCTGTACTTCGAGACGATTCCGCGGACTACTTTAGATATTACAATACCAATCCTAGGGCAGACTGTGACTGCTAAGATAAACAACATCCCAGATCCCTACGCCGTGGGGGCCACAATAGCTAGAGCCTTCGTACTCCTCGCCCTGGGCCTAGTGGGGGGTAGAGTACTAGAAATAGGAATTGTACAGCTGAGGGCAGTTAGGAAAGAGGAAGAGATTGCCCAATATCGACAATATTAAGTTCGGCTATATGGTCAGTGACGACTTGTTGATACGTTATTTTCACAAACTAGAGGAGCGGGGCCTTGGGCAGTGGGTGGAGAGGGCTATCCCCAATAGAGAGGTTTTTGAAGAGTTGAGTAGATTCCATGGCCTTAGTCTTGAGGAGGCCGTGCGGCGTCTAGTTGAGAAGTTGAGGTCTGTAGTAGTGCCTGAGGTGGCGGAGGAGGTGGTGGGGGGCGGCGGGGCGGTGGCTGTTGAGGTGGTGGCGAGGAGGTTGGCGTTTTGGTATATTCAATTGGCGGCTGAGCTGGGGGTTTTGAGCGAGAGAGTTGCCAACTGGCGGTAGGTGTCTAAAATTTTTTTACTTAGTTCTATCTGCTCTTCCCAGTAGCCCTCTACTTTTTTCTTATGTCTTTTTATAAAGTCCCAGTAATGGGGGTGGGGCGGCGCGGGTGGTTTAGGCCACAGCGGAGTGCCGGGGAGGGGTATGTAGTAGTGGAGGCGTATGTAGGCCCCCATGGAGACGAGTCTTTCCATTTCTCTGACGGTGTCCACTACGTCGTCTTCTTCTTCGCCGGGGAGGCCGCCGATTATATCCACCACAGGCTTAAAGCCGTGGCGCCTGGCCGTGGCCACAGCCTCTTCTACTTCAGCCACTCCGTGGCCTCGGGAGATTTTTCTCAACAGTCTCTCTGAGGCTGTCTGTAGACCCAGCGCAATGCGTCTATTTGCTAAATATGGCCTCAGAGCCCTTAGTACATCATCTGTAATAGTCTCCGGCCGCGTCTCAGATGGAAATGTGCCTAAGTAGGGGGCCCCTCCTAGCTCTCTCACAGTTTTGACAAGCGCAACTAAGGCGTCTATATTTGGCGTCTTGCCGTCGTGTGAGCCGTAGAGAAAACCCACGGGAGCGATAAACCTAATCTCTCTAAAGCCGGCGGCCACGTACTCTTTCACCAACTCTGCCACATTTTCTAAAGGTCTATGCCTGACTCTCCCCATGGTCCACGTCTGACAAAAGGCGCATCTATAGCCACACGACCTAGTGATCTCCACCGGGGGGTATAGCCCCAGGGCTTTGCTATAGGTCTTGTGGATTAGCTCTACGTATACTCTCCTACCTGCCTTTATTCTATTATCTTCAAAAACTACTGTATTAGGAGGCGTCTCTATATATTGGCCGCTCTCTCTCGCCAAGATGGCTGAGAGCGCCGCCTCGCCGTCGCCCACAACTACGTACTTAACCCCAAGCCGGAGTAATGAGATAGGGTCCCCCGCGGCGTGGGGGCCTCCCACAACTACGACGTGGCGTCTCGCAGCCTCTGCCACCTCTCGCCAGTACTCCACGAAGAGGGGCGTGGAGAGGCTGTACAACACCACCGCACCCTTGGGTATTTCAGAGAGGTCTCTCGCAGCCACTATCTTTACTCTGTCCTCTATGGGGGCGACTGCGTAGGCTAGGCCGTTGTTAGGACCTGGAAATAGCCTCGCGGCGACTATCACATATATATCTACGCCATATTTTTAAAAACTATGTATTTAGCATATATAAAGGGCCCACCTTTGGCGATTTTCGCCGGGTCGTGGCTATGTGTTAAATCTCCTATAGACGGCACGCCCATAGCCCTGGGAGAGCCCTTTGGCGATTGTCAAAGTGGTGTGGCCCGCCTCATGTCTATAGCCACCTCTGTGAGAATGGCTAAACAGACTGGCGTCAAGGTGTTCGTCAGCGCGGCGTTGGGCGAAGACGGCGTAGATGCAGCCTTTGCGGGTGGGGCAGACGGAGTGTTAGAAGAGTTAAAATACTCAGTGGGTGAGTACAGAGAGGGGGCTAGGTACGTAGTTTTTGAGCCTCATGACTTAATAGACTTGGCTAACTCTATACGCCGAGCTGCAGAGAGTGGGAGAAAGCCGTTTGATATTATCGCCGTGGGTTCTCTAGACGTTGTTTTAAAACTTGCGCCGTATGTAGACGGCGTAGTGATTAAAGAGGGGTGGGTAGAGGTGGAGGTGGGCGAGGTGGGCGTCTTGCCAGAGATTGGACGGTGTATACACTGTGGAGTTGACTATTTAATGTATGGAGGGGAGGTGAAGAGGTGTATCTACTGTAATAGAAAGTTGACAAGAGTGTTGACGAACGCCAAGCCGCCTAGGTCGAGGCCTGTTTTTAGGTCTGTGTATAAGAAATATGTGGGTGTTACACACTTAAGACTAAAGGCGTTTTAGAACGTTCATACAAGTTATATATAATTATAGTATTTGACTCTATATAGTGAGTAATACTTATATAACCTAGTATACCTCACTGCATGCGGTTTATCAAGTGGCTAAATGAGATAAGTAAAAAAGATATTTTATTAGTGGGGGGCAAGGGGGCTAATCTCGGCGAGGTGGCCTCTATTGTACAAATCCCGCCTGGGTTTGTAGTAACGTCAGAGGCCTTTCTTTACTTTCTCAACACCACTGGGCTAAGGGATAAGATTAAGGAGATTATCAAAGAGTTTATCTCTAGGGGGGACCCAGACGAGTATGAAAAAGCCAGCGCCGTAATTAGAGGACTTATTGAAAGGTCACCGCTCCCCTCTGACTTAGAGCGAGAAATTGCAGAGAGCTATAAAAAACTTTGTGAAGTCACCGGCGTCAACAACGTGGCTGTGGCTGTTAGGAGCTCCGCCACTGCGGAAGACATCCCAGAGGCCTCTTTTGCAGGCCAGCAAGACACATATCTCAACGTGAGGGGGGTGGAGAACGTAATTCACTACGTCAAAAAGGTTTGGAGCTCTCTCTACACTGCCAGAGCGCTGTACTACAGAGACAAAATGGGCATCCCCCATGAGAAGAGCCTCATGGCTGTGGTAGTACAGAAGTTAGTAAACGCCAAATCTGCTGGAGTTATATTCACACTAGACCCCACCACAGGCGACCGTTCTAGAGTAGTTATTGAAGCCAGCTGGGGGCTGGGCGAGGGGGTAGTGAGGGGCATTGTCACACCTGATGAGTACGTGGTAGATAAAAAGACGTTGTCTATTGTAGAGAGGAGAATTAGCGTTAAGAAAGTGGCAGTGGTAAGAGATGAATCTGGCTTAACTAAAGAAGTAGAGGTGTCTATAGACAAGGCTGAGAGACCTGCTCTGACGGATGAAGAAATAGTAGAGCTTTCGAAAATGGCTATTAGACTAGAGGAGCATTACGGCCACCCAGTAGATATAGAATTCGCTGTAGATGTAGAAATGTCATTTCCCAAGAATTTATTCATTCTACAAGTGAGGCCAGAGACGGTCTGGTCGCGTAGAGAAGAGAAGCCAAAGAAGGAGGAGGAGGCCCCCGCCGGCACTGTAGTGGTGAAGGGCATACCGGCCAGTCCAGGTGTGGCTGTGGGCACTGTGAAGATTTGTCTTACTGTAGAAGAGGCAAAGAAAAAACTTCAGAAAGGCGACATATTAGTTACAAAGATGACAGACCCCGACTGGGTCCCCTATATGCGTCTTGCAGCCGCAATAGTGACAGACGAGGGGGGCCGCACGTCTCACGCGGCAATAGTCAGTAGAGAGCTGGGCATCCCCGCCGTGGTGGGCACTGGCAACGCCACTGCTGTGTTAAAAGACGGCGAGGTCTACACAGTAGATGGGAGTAAAGGCATAGTTATGGTAGGCGCTGTGGCTAAAGCCGAGCCCGCTCCAGTAGCCGCTACAGTTGCCCAGCCCCCACGGGAGATAATTCTACATATATACAGGTCTGTCCCCACTGGGACAAAGGTTTATATGAACCTCGGCGAGCCTGAAAAAATCGACGAGTATAAAGATTTGCCTTTCGACGGGATTGGTCTAATGCGTATTGAGTTTGTAATCACGAGCTGGATTGGACAACATCCACTTTACCTAATGTCTATTGGGCAAGAGCATAAATTTGTGACAAAGATGGCTGAGGGCGTTGCGAAAGTGGCCTCGGCGATTTATCCCCGGCCTGTGGTGGTGAGATTTAGCGACTTTAAGACTAACGAATACCGCGGGCTCGAGGGGGGCGAGAAGTTCGAGCCAGAGGAGCGGAACCCAATGTTGGGGTGGCGCGGCGTCTCGCGATACGTCTCGCCTCAGTATGAAAAAGCGTTTAGATTAGAGTTGAGGGCTATTAAAATGGCCAGGGAGGAGATGGGTCTCAACAACGTCTGGGTCATGGCGCCTTTTGTGAGAACTGTCTGGGAGGCGGAGAGATTTGCCCAAATTCTAGAAGAGGAGGGGCTCTATAGAGATAGAGACTTTAAAGTATGGGCCATGGCGGAGGTGCCGTCTATTGTATTTATGGTTGAGGAGTTTTCTAAATACTTCGACGGGTTCTCTATAGGCTCTAACGACTTGACTCAATTAATTCTTGGAGTAGATAGAGACAACGACTTCCTAGTTAGAATAAACTCTAAATACTTCGACGAGAGAGAGGCCCCGGTGCTAAGGGCTGTATACGACTTGATTAAGAGAGCCCATAAAATGGGGAGGACTGTGTCAATATGTGGACAAGGCCCCTCTGTCTATCCACAACTAGTGGAGTTTTTAGTAAGAGCCGGCGTAGATAGTATCTCAGTGAATCCAGACGCAGTATTACAGACCCGCGTCCACGTGGCTTCTGTAGAGTTAAAACTTTTGAGAGAGAGACTAGACGAGATCTACAAGGCGTTGTATAAAATAGATGAAGACGGCGAGTTTTATGAAATCTTAAAGAAAGTATTTGGCGGAGTGCGGTACTGATTTTTTATATATTTCATATATTCACATGGATTTATTAGTTTGGATACTGGGCGGAGTCATATCTATATCTCTACTCTATGTAGTACTCCGCTTTGTTAGACGGCTTTTTTCAAAAATTTTGACAAAGACTCAGATGTTTCTCCTCGACTTCGTAGTAGTGTTGTTTGTATTAGCTATGTTTTTGGCAGTGGTGTCGCCGGCGGCGCAGTTACATCATTTGTTTTATCTAACCTTGGTGTTGTTAATAGTCGCCGTGGGGGTGTTGGTATTGGGCACTAGGAGAATTTTAGAACAGTACTTCACTGGGGTTTTTGTCACACGTGTCTTAGATCTACACGTCGGCGACTATGTAGAATTTAATAAATTAAAAGGCTACATCACAGGGCTGGGGGATACGTATATTATTATTAAAGACCCCCGCCGGGAGTATATATACATTCCCTACTCTGTGTTGCTACAAGAGCCTTTTAGGAGAGTTAAGTCTCCAGAGGGGCATGAAGTACGTGTTAAGCTCTTTATCCCACTGGGACACGACTTGAAAAAAATTAGGGAGGTAGTTGAAGAAGTGGCGTCGGCATTCGGCTTGGAGAAATTAAGCGTAGATGTAGAGAAGATAGGGCTGAAGGGCGTTGTGGTAGTGGCTAGAGGAGTGTTGAAAGACCCCCGGAGAGAGGACGAGTTGAAATACGCAATTCTTGACAGAGTCTACGCCGAATTTTCAAAAAGACTACTCTAATAGGCGTTGGAGTTCTTCTTGTGGGCCAATAGCGATTAGGTAGTCGCCCTCTTGTATTTCTACTTCTCGTTCTTGTATATATTGGTCGTCTCTTACTAACGCCACTTTTATCCCCGTCTCTTCTTCAATTTCTCCAATTGTCTTGCCTAGAATTTTTGAGTCAGATGTGACTAACACCTCGAGGAGAGCTACGTTTGACTTTAGTGGTAATATCTTTGTAAATTTTAGATTCAGTAGTCGAATTACACGAGACAAGACGCAGTGGTAGGTTGGCACAGCCTCTATCCCCTCTTCCTCCGCCAGCCTCGCCATAGAGTCGCTACGCACTGTGATAATCACCATAGGAACGCCGTTTGATTTCGCCACTTTTGCCAACGCCATATTCAAAGAGTCGTTTGGAGATGGGAATATGGCAATCTCCACTTGTGAAAAATCTATCTCCTTAAATACTCTTTCGTAGTTTTCTGAAAAGTTGTGGATATAGACAGGCGACTTTTCAAAAAGTTTAGTCCTCTCTCTGGGCGCCAGAATTCTTAAAACATAGCCGTTTTCTAACAATAGCTTAATTAAATGATGTATAAGGTCGTCATTGCTGTCTAAGATTAGCGCTTCTCTTGTCATGTATATTTTAATCTAAATGTTTAAAGATTTTAAATTTTTAAATATTTAAAGAAGCTATAAGATAAATCAAATATATATTTCTGACTCATAGCAGTATAGAAGTAATATTAATTTAT
>JAWBJM010000046.1:0-12316 GCA_038832545.1 Pyrobaculum sp. | reverse complement strand
CTTGGCGTGGGCTTTTTATACACACGAGGCGCCTTGGCTAGAGGCTGTGTTAAACGGATTGATTGGATTCACCACTGCGTTTATACTCACAGCATCTTTGACAATGGCCACTGACTTGACAGAAGTCCGTAACAGAGGCGTAGGGATGGGCGGCTTTGAGTTTATAAACTTGGCTAGTTACGGCGTGGGGTATTTAGTAGGCTCGGCGCTTTATTCAATATTCCAAGGGCCCGCCGCTTATTTAACAATAGCCTTGATGACTACAATAGCCACTCCAGTCTTTGCCAAGTATCTACAAGAGACCAGGCCTGCGGCGCCTACAGAGTATAAATTTCTCTTTTCCCTACTGCCCCCCTCTGCGTTGATATTGCTGCCGGTTTGGTTTGCGTTAACTACAATAATTGGACTTGGGATGTTTGCGCCGAGGATTCTCCAACTCTCTACTACAAGCGGCGCTACGGCACATATGGTAGAGAAACTAGGGGAGAGTCTAACTATCGGAGTTTTATACGTAGGGGCGTTGGCCCTCTTAGGGATAGGTGCCATATTCTTCGGCAGATTGGCAGATAAATGGGGTCGTCTTAAGGTCTTTAGACTAGGGCTCGTAGGCGGTCTTGGGGCCTTAATTACACTAAATATATCTCTCTATATGGGACTAAGCCCAGTGGAGGCCGTGGCGTTGACTGCGCCGTTGTTGTTTATCACATCTGCCATCGGGCCAAGTATTTTAGCATTAATAGGAGACGAGGCCGACATAAGATATAGAGGCGCGGTGATGGGCGTATACAGCGTAATGTTGGGGCTGGGGATCGGCGTGGGCAGTCTACTGGGGGGCATAGTGGCCTCTATCTTCCAACAGTCTGAGTTGTTTGGGCTGACCATGGCGGCTCTTGGGGTTTTCGCCACTATGACTACAATACATATAGCTCTATACAAGTCCTATTTTATAAAAAACGCCACTACTAAGACATATAAACCTTGAAGATCTACAATGACGATGCTGGGGTGTGTCTACAACACTACCGAGAGTTAATAAAAGAGGGGAGTCTCCATATTTCTACAAAAGAAGAGGCTCTATGTCTCTCACCTCTCTTCGACAGAGTTTTAAACATAGGCGAGGTGGTCTCTTTAAATGAATTGACGCCCAACCCGCCGCCCCATCGAGTGTTTGAAAACTCTATAGAGCTTCTAACAAAGGGGTGGCCGACGCCTTTGTTAAAAATATCGCAGCCCCCCTTAGAGGCGTATGCAAAACTTGAGTGGTTCAACCCCTTTAGTCAAAGTGTAAAAGATAGAACTGTCTATTATTTACTAAAGGCCACCTCTGGTGAGAAAATAGTTGAGGTTTCTAGTGGAAATGTGGCCGTTGCTATCTCTGCTTTAGGCAACGTCTTGGGGAAGAAAGTAAAGGTCTACATACCCACTGCTGGTAGATATGTAGTGCCTCTTTTAGACCACCTCGGCGCCGAGTATCAAATTCTAGACGTGTCTATGACTATAGAGGCTTTAGAACATTTAGAAAAAGACATTAGAGAGGGGGCAGTCCACCCCAATCAATTCTACAACGACTTGAACTTCGTTGCGCATTTAAGAACTGCTGTGGAGATTGACTGGCAACTCTCCTCTATTGGGAAAAAACCAGACTACATAATAGCCGCTCTGGGCACCTCTGGCCACGCCTCAGCTCTTGGTTATTACTTCGGCGTTAAGTACGGCGCTAAGTTAGTGGCGGTGCAGCCTAAAGACTGGGTACCGGGCATTAGGAGAGTGGAGAGCGGCATGAAGTGGATAAAGTGGGTAGAGGCAGAGGTGGTAGAAGTGGCTCTAAAAGAGGCGTTGCAATATGTAAAAGAATTCGCCAAGTTACATGGATTACTCATTGGGCCAAGCGCCGGCGCTGTATACGCCGCCTTTCGTAGACAAAGCCGCCCGGGCCTTTATCTATTAGTATTTCCAGACAGTCTTTTTAAATACGGCGGGTTGTTAGAACACCTCAATTCTTCTTCTTCAACACAATAAGCTCTGCCTTTCTCCCACCGCAGCTGTCAACTGTCACTGTCCCAACCAAGTCGTATTGAGTCAATAGTTTCTCTAAGTCTGGGCCCGGGGACTTTATCCTAATTGTCCTAAGGTCAATGTCTACGTCTCCGCAGGTGAGACAGACGCCAAGGGCTTTGTCTAATAGATTAGATGCACATATATACCTCGCCCTTGGGGCTAGTTTTGACACTTTATCCCAGTCGAGGAGAGAGTTGAATACAATTGCCACTGACTTCGCAGGTGGAACCTCGCCGTTGAATAACTTAGCCTCTCTCACAATATTCTCCAACTTCTTTACTGAGATAGACTCTGTATATAAAACAACCTCGGCCTTTGTTAAAACCGCCAAGGCGTCTGGCGTCAACACGTCGCCAGCAATGTCCACTAAGTAGAGACCTTCCAACTCGGGCTCTGGTAGAAGTTTTTCAATTCGGATTCTATGCAATAGCCTCTTTTCCCCAGGCAGGGCTAGACTCTCTATATAACCTGCCTTTCTCAAAGAGACTAAGGCAGATCTCAATGTCCTCACAGCAAGCCCCGTGCCTCTCTGGAGGTCTTCAAAAGTGAGCCATAGTTTTCTGTGGTAGACAGTCTCAAACGCCATGTAGTACAACACAAGTCTTTGAGAGGGCGTCAACCTCACGGCGTATGTTTTATATCACTTTATAAAACTACAAACTGGACAGTTGGGAGACTTCTCTATCTTCAACTCTTCAAAAGACATATGTTTT
The DNA here is from genome assembly GCA_038832545.1 of Pyrobaculum sp. Lineage (GTDB taxonomy): Archaea > Thermoproteota > Thermoprotei > Thermoproteales > Thermoproteaceae > Pyrobaculum. Next base: position 9,545 of record JAWBJM010000046.1, on the reverse strand, counting down.
AAGTCGACGACTAATAGCCTACCCGCCAGCCTTGGCCTCCCCAGAGCTGTTCTAAAAACTTCCAGAGCCATTATAGAAGAGATCACGCCCACGGCGGGGCCCAACACTGCACACACACCAGCGTCGCACGAAGGCAGCGATTTAAATTTGCCAAATATATCCTCGAGACAAGGTGTGGCCCCAGGTATAATAGTCGTTACGTGGCCATACCACTCTTGCACCGCCCCGTGTATTAATGGCCGTCTATGCCTCACCGCCGCAGCGTTTACAATATGTCTCGACGCCCAGTTGTCCAACGCGTCTACTAAGATATCTGACTTAGCCGCCACTTCGTCGGCTAGATCTGGCGAAAGCGCTTCAGCTATAGCCACCACCTCCACCTCTGGGTTTACGGCTCTCAAAACTCTAGCCGCAACTTCAGCCTTTGGCTTCCCCAAGTCGTAGTATGTATATAAGATCTGTCTGTGGAGGTCTGGGGGGGCTACAGTGTCGAAGTCCAGTATAGTAACTGTCTTGAAGCCGCCGCCAACTAAATAACGTGCTATCAATGTGCCTAGACCTCCTGCGCCGAAGATAGCCACTGAGGTATTTCTAATCTTTAACTGGCCCTCTTCCCCCAATATGGGGATTTGTCTACTGTAAAACATTCCGCACGACTTTATATAAATATAAAGCTCCGGCAAGCGGCAGTATAAGAGCCTTTAGAAATGAGGTCTTCGTCATGGAGATCAATAATATGATGATTAGAATACTTATCGTAGCCAATTTTAGATTTGTAAGAAAACCCATAGTAAATAAGTAGATTCCGTATATATACATATTGTAGAAGAGTCTATATGTAATGCAGTATTATACTTAAGCCCACCTCTCTATGTGACTACAATATTAGACTTCGCGTCGAGGAGATTTGTAGTAGGTCATAGAGGCTACCCGGCGAAAGAGTTAGAAAACACGCTCCCATCTATCGCCGCGGCGTTGGAAAGTGGCGTTGACGTGGTAGAAGTAGACGTACAGACTACTTTAGACAACGTAGTCGTCCTCAATCACGATGAGACACTCGAAAGGACTTTCGGCACTTCTATCAATGTCAGAAAGTCGACTTGGAGTCAGTTGAAAAAAGTTGAGAAAGGACGTTATAGATTGACAACTTTGAGAGAGGCTCTAGAATACGTAGCGGGGCGCGCCGGCGTGTTTATAGAGGTGAAAAACCCAGTGGATACTGAACTCGTGATAGAGACTGTGAGAGAGACAGGCGCAGAGAAATGGACGGCTGTGATAAGCTTCTTTGACGAAGTGGTGTCGAAAGTCCCTTGGTACAAAGGCTTGGTGTATTCAAAGCCCCCGGGGAGAGTTATAGATGCGAAAAACTTAGGCTGCCATTTCGTACTTCCACACTTTAGACTAGCCACCACTAAAGCCGTCGCTCTAGCCCATAGACTAGGGCTACGGCTAGTGGCGTGGACTATAAACGACGTCCCCACCGCCGTGTCTATGCTAGAGAGGGGGGTGGACGGCTTGGCTACAGACAGAGTAGAAGATATAAAAAAAGTTGTTGATAAATGGCGGTGATGTTTGGAGACCTCGCCTGAGATGTGAAGAATTTGCCGAGTGCTGAATTTTCTCAGTGTTTGTTAAAGCGTTGTGGCCAACCCGCCTGACCCCCACCTCTATACAGCGCCACTACGTGGGATAGGTCGCCTAGCTCTACGTTCACGTCAGTGCTGCCGACTAAAGGATTTTGACAAATCGATGTCAATAGAAGTTCGGCTTGCCGGTTTTCGTCACAGATCTGCACTCCGACCTCTTCGTCACTAGAAGTATCTATCTAGATTTTCAATAGCCTCTGTAAAGCCTCTACGTTTTAACTCCTCTACGTCTTTTTTCTCATATCGATGTACAATGTCGCCTTTCTCTTTATCAAACTCCCAAACAGCCACTATTACATAGTCGCCGGATTTAAGCCATAGTTTTCTCCTAAGTCGACCTGGGAGTCTGGCCACTCTCACCTGGCCGTCTGCACAAACGACTTTAAACCTGCCGTCTCCCAACATTTCTATTATCTTGCCTAAGACCTCCCCCTCACCTGGAGTCCTAAACTCAGACATAGACAAATCTCACAACTATTTTATTTAAACTTTATATTGAACCCCCAGGTAGGCTCTATGTTTACATACTTTTTAAGATGTGACGTGGCTAAGGCGAGAGAAATACTTGGAGGAGACTACAAAGTGGTGAACATTGGCGATGTGGTGAAGGTATTAGACAACTACGTGGCTTTTTACAACGGCGAGATGCCGCTGTGTATATACCAAAGTTGGAGAATGACGTATACAGACTCCTCGTTTTTCCAATTGGCGAAGGCGGAGGTGATGGTTAGACGGGAGGGCGTCGTCGTGAGGCTTGTGAGAGGAGACGAGAAGATTGGCCTGCCGGATTTAGTAGAGGGGACGCCATTAGTAATACATGCGATAGACGTAAATGAGACAGGTCTATTGTACAGAGTATTTAGGATCGGGGGGTATGTAGAACTGACGGCGAAGGGAACTGCCTCAAGTGTAAAAGAAGTGTTCTATCCAAAGAAGGGCGTCAATATATTAGTGGTTGATCTCCCCATAGCGGAGAAGTTTCAACATATATACAGAGAAGTAGTGGAGTTGTCAAGAGACCACTTCGTAGAGTTACATACAACAATGATCTCTGACGTATGTCCCCTCTGCGGGGGGCGGATGGAAAAGAGGGGGAGGATTGTGCGGTGTCGAAAATGTAATATACAACTCAGTAGAGACGTAAACGCCGTCTGGACGTTGGCGAGGAATATAGTGAGGCGGCTAGGTAGAGAACAACAACTAGCCGAGTTGAGAGAAATATTTAGACTATACTACCCAAATGTGTGATATGCGGCTTTTAATTGTAGCAGACGTACACGACGGGCTGCGTCAGATAAAGGCAATTGGCGGAAGCTACGACGCTGTGATAGCCGCGGGGGACTTCACATATAGAAGGACTATACAAGCGGCGGCGGAGGCTTTGGAAGAGTTGGCGAAAATTGCACCTGTCTACTTCGTCCCAGGTAATACAGACCCGCCTGAGTTGGCTACGTATATGAAAGACAATATAAAGCCAGTGCACGGAAGGACAGAGAGAATTGGTCCCTATGTAGTAGGGGGGGCCGGGGGGAGTCTCCCCACGCCCTTCGACGACTTGTTTAAACTTAGTGAAGAAGAGCTAGAGAGTTTACTCAAAGGGCTTAGCCCCACGCCCCATATCTTAGTAGTTCATAACCCCCCCAGGGGGTATTTAGACAAAGTAGGCTTAGTGAGGTCTGTGGGGAGTTTGGCGGTTAGGAGATATATAGAAGAGAAACAGCCTATATTGTCAATACATGGACACATCCACGAAGACAGAGGCATAGACATATTGGGCGAGACGGTTTTAGTGAATCCAGGTCCGTTGAAAGATGGATACTACGCAGAGGCGTTGCTGGAGTCTAAAGTTAGAGTGTGGCTGAGAAAACTGCCCTAGGCCCCCTTGGTCTCTAGCCCAAGTTCTCTAAGTTGTTTATTCAACATCTTTAACATTGTCTTGACGTCTATCTCTACTACTCTGTCGTCTACAATTTCAAAATGTATCCAGTCGTGCGCCACTTTCATCCTCCGGGCTCTGGCCACTCTCAACCTCCTCACGTACAGCCCCATCTCCTCTAGATTAGGGTCTACCTCTATTTGGATAATGACGTCTGCTAAATGCTCAGCAGTGGTCAACACCCCATGGACTTCCTCTACGTCTGTGTGGGCGGTGACCACAACGACCGACTCTGTAAACTTGGCGAATATCTTTAACGCTCGGAATAGGTCTAAGACAGAGCCGGGGCTCCTCATCAAGAGCTCGTTTATAGAGTCCACCACCACTACGCCTTTTTTAAAGTCGTTGGCGAATTCAGCCAATTTGTTGATAAATATATAGACGTCGGGAGTGTCTAGCTTGTGACGAGAGGGGGGCTTTAATTTAGAAAATCTCTCGTTTGGCGCTGAGAAGCCATCTACTATAGTAATTAAACCTACAGCCGCCCCCCTTTTAGTCAAGTCTTCAAACACCTCGTCGCTTAAGGCGTCTATTGAGAAAAACAAGACAGGCGCTCCGTTTTTCGCCGCCGTGGAGGCTATGGTTGTTGCGATAAAACTCTTCCCCGTCCCTAAGAAGCCCTCTATCAATACTACATACCCAGGCGGCAGGCCATTTGGCATTTGTTCGTCAAGTGGCCCTACGCCTGTTTTGAAACCCATATATAGGCTAAATAATTTAAAATATATCTATGCGCCTTAGAGTAATACGGCCATTTGACCCTTGGAAAAACCCCCTCTGTACATGCCCCCCTAAATATAGTTTAAATCCATACACAGGGTGCGGCCACCGGTGTTTATATTGCTATATCACTTCGTATATACCCAACGCCTTTAGCCCACGGCCTAAGGACATTGGAAATATTATACACGACCTAGAGGCTCTGCCCCCTGGGGCTTTAATAGCTATGTCGAACTCCTCAGACCCCTACACCCCGCCTGAGGATAGACTAGGCTACACAAGGAAGATCTTAGAGACTGCGCTAGGTAGAGGACACTACATTTTGATAACGACAAAGTCTGACCTCGTCTTGAGAGACGTAGACCTATTCAAGAAGTATAGAGACCAGTTGGCGATACAGATCACTATCACTACTCTAGACGAGGAACTAGCCTCTGTCTTAGAGCCCGGAGCTCCTACGCCGTGGAGAAGACTAGCCGCAGTGGCCGAGCTAGCCCGGTGGGGCATATCGGTGGGGGTTAGGCTAGACCCCATTGTGCCGTTTTTAAACGACTCTATTGAAGACTTAGTCAAAGAGGTGGCGGAGGCCGGGGCTAAGCAGTTAGTCGTCAGCACTTATAAAGCTAAGCGAGATAATTTTAAAAGATTGGCCGCCGCCTTTCCTCAATACGTTGACAAGTGGAGAGAGTTGTATTTTGAAAAGGGGCGGTATTTCCATGGACAGTGGTACGCCGATATAGACTATAGGAGAGAGATTTTACGACGCGCGGCGGAGCTGGCTAGGAGGCATAATCTACAGTTTTCAATATGTAGAGAAGAGTTTCGAGACTTAGAGACTCCTCGCGTCAAATGCGACGGGAGCCATTTTATAAACCGCGGGGCGGTAGAAGTCTAATGTAAGACGCGCCTTGGGGCGGCTTCCTCTCGCCGATTAGCACCATTAAGACAGAGGCGAAGACGCGCCTCGCCTTTTGTAACACTGACGAGTCGAAGTAGTCGTCCTCTCCGTCGGTGACGATGTGTAGTACATACCCCCTGAGTCTTTTCCTCTCGGCGTCTTCCACCGCCGCCTCTATAGCTCTAGTCAAGTCGGTGCCCCCGCTGGCCGCTACTCTAGACAAGACGTCTACTAGATCGCCCACACCTGTCACCTCGCTATATATATCTACGTCAAAAAAACGCAGGACGTGTTTTCTAAAATGTCTCACTGCGGCGATGGCGTAGGCCGTGGCTAATACAATTTTCTCATAACCCCCCACAAGGCTGAACATAGACCCAGACTTGTCCACTAAGAGGTAGAGGCCTCTGACGCCGTGTAAGACGCCAGATCTTATCACTAAGCTTGCAGTCGCTAGTTTGTATAGAAAGAGCGGCAATGCGCCTAGGTATAGTGACCTAGAGGCGGGAGTGGCCTTGGGCAACTTCTCCACTGAGCCAGTAGATACAATATCCCAACTCACGTCCCACGCGCCTCTCTCCCCTCCGAGGTGTGGAGCAAGGACTTGCGCCAGTCTCAACGACTTGGCTAATTTTTCGGCGAGGCGCAATCTCCTAGGGTCTGAGGCCATAGATATGGCGAGAGAGGCGGGGTCTCCAGACCTCCCCCTCCCCAATACCTCGCCTAGTTTTTTAAAAATTTGGTATAAGTAGGCGGCCTCTTCCGGGTCGCCGAAACTCCGTCTCAATTGTCTAAGACCCTCAAGTGTCCACACCTCGTGGCGCCCCCTCCCCCACCAAGTCCACTTCCTAAACCCAATGTTGTCTAAATATCTCTCAAAGGCGTGGATGAGCTTGACGGCGGCATCTAAAGAAGGCCTATGCCTTAGTCTACACATAGAGGCGATTTTTTCATAATAGGGCGAGTTCACATATAGGAGTACAAACCGTCTCCAAACGTCGCTGTTAGACCTACCTCCGAAGATAGGGCGGCGGTAGTGTATATAATACGCGTCGACGGCCTCTTCCAACTCTATATATTTAGGAGCCGCCTTTTTCAACACCTCTCTCCCCCGGGCCTTGGCTAGATAATCTCCATAGTCGACATTTAACAAGAGGCCCACGATATATCAATAAATATGTTTATAAACAAAAATATGTGGCTCTCCCAATTAGAGACATCAATCCCACGAGGTCTTTCCCCTATGTAACAAAGACATTAGTTTTTATAAACGTCGCCGTGTTTATATACACTCTCGCCAACCCCGCGGTGGCTAAGGCCTACGCCTTTGTCCCAGCTCTAGCCTGGGAGGAGCCCTATAGGTGGATTACACATATGTTTCTCCACGGTGGCTTTTTGCACATAGTTGGCAATATGATATACCTCTGGGTCTTCGGCGACAATGTAGAAGACCGCTTTGGACACTTTAGATTCTTAGTTTTATATCTCTTTTGGGGGCTCGTAGCGGCTTTCCTCCACTACCTCTCAGTTGTGATACAATCAGCCGAGGTGCCGCTTGTGATGTACATACCGGCTGTGGGGGCCTCCGGCGCCATAAGTGGAGTATTAGGCGCATATCTAATCCTCTACCCCAGGGCTAGAATTTTAACACTGACGTTTTTCATAGTTATCACAATAGTGGAGATACCCGCCTGGGCGTACATAGGGTTTTGGTTTATTTACCAACTAGCGGCCGGCTTTATTGAGTTATTAACTATGCAAATTAGCGGCGTCGCCTACTTTGCCCACATCGGCGGCTTTATAGCCGGCGTCTTAACAGCCCTCCCAGCTAGGCGCCGCCTCTACGCGCCAGTACGTCTTTTTTGAAGTATCTCTTCTACAGCCTCTAGTTTTCTAACGGCGTTTACACAATTCAAGACGTAAAACGTCACGCCATCCACTTTTGCAGATTTGATATAGCCGTTGTTCTCAAGCCAGAATAAATGCCACTGCGCAGCTCCCCAGCTAAGGCCCATTTCTTTAACTACTTCATTTATAGTTATATACCCCTGCTGGGCGATTTTAGACAAAATTCTCACCTTAGTGTCGTCTAACATATATGGCTTTATTTATATTGCATAAAAATATTACGTGGTATATTTTTTATTTGTATATGTTAAAGAAAGTGCCCCAGGCGTGGGGCGTCGAGGCGCCTGTGAGGCGTCTATGAACCCGCCCCCTCCAAGGGGCATACATATAAATCCAGTGGTGAGTAAGTGTCGTGGATTTTGTAATTCCGACGGCCGCCGTCGGCGCCTTAGGGTGGGTTATTGTTATATTGACATTTTTAGGGAAAATCCCGCCTTATGTTGGCTACCCCCTGGGCGGCGCCTTGGTCTCTATACAACTCTTGACACTGGCTGTGGGGCTTAAGAGCGTGAGGGAGTTTAAAAAACGCCCGCCTCCCAGCGCCGGCGTGAAGGGGAAGAGAGGTGTGGTGGTGGAAATCGACGGAGGGTGGGCTTTGGTGAAAATAGAGGGGGCCTATTGGCGTGTGTACTGTCCAAACTGTTCTCCTGGCGACGAGGTGGAGGTTGTAGACGTAGGAGACTTAGGACTTGAGGTGAGGAGAGTATGATATGGCTAGTGGCTTTAGCTGCGGCTTTAGTTATACTCCACGTACTCTGGCCCTATTTACTAAAACGCGGAGCTGCCTATAGCACATCCAGTGTCAGAGCTGTGGAGTGGGCGTTTTCTAAAGTGGGCGTCGCGGGCAAGAAAGTGTACGACTTAGGCTGCGGCTACGGGAGGGTGTTAGTCATTGCTAAAAAAATGGGGGCGGTGGCGGTGGGGGTGGAGATAGACCCAGTCCGTTGGTTTATATGTAAGTTGAGGTGTCTCTGTCGAGTTGTTAGAGGAGATATGTATAATATAAACTTAGTAGACGCCGACGTGGTGTATATATTTCAATGGCCTACGGTAAATAAAAAATTGGCAGAGAAGTTTAGAAAAGAGTTAAAGCCGGGGGCGTACGTAATCTCCTATATGTGGCCAGTGCCGGGCTTGTTGGAAATTGCCCGCAACGAAGAGTTAAAAATCTATATCTACAGAGTCTAAGTTTTAAAAGAGGTCTACTGTCAAAGGCTATGTTTTCACAATTCTTTATAGAAATCGCGGAGAAGTGGAGAAGGGTCTGGAGAGAGAGGCGAGTATACGAACCGGAGCCAGCTCCCGGCAGAGAGAAGTTTTTCGTCACAGCGGCCTATCCCTACCCCAACGGCGCTATTCACATAGGCCACGGTAGGACTTATTTAATCGCAGACATAATGGCTAGATTCAATAGACACTTGGGCAGAGTGGTGCTATTCCCCATGGGGTTCCACTACACTGGCACGCCTATTTTAACTATTGCGGAGGCTATTGCCTCCGGCGACAAGACAGTGATGGAGGAGTACATAGAGCTCTACGACGTGCCGGAGGAAGAGATTAAAAAGATGGGAGACCCCCTTTACTTAGCTAGATACTTCCACCTACAGTCTAAAGAGGCCATGGAGGCCTTCGGCCTGAGCATAGACTGGAGTCGGGAGTTTACTACAATTGACCCCGAATATCAGAAATTTATCCAGTGGCAGTTTGAAAAATTGAGAAAGAGAGGGCTCATCGTGAGGGGGAGACACCCAGTGGGGTGGTGCCCCCTCCACTCTATGCCAGTGGGCGCCCACGACACTAAAGACGACAAAGAGCCAGAGATAGGCCAGTGGGTTTTGATATTTTTCAAAGGCGAGGACGGACTGATATACCCCGCCGCCACTCTCAGGCCGGAGACTGTGCTCGGCGTCACTAACATGTGGCTGAACCCAGAGGTGGAGTACGTAGTGGCCCGGGTCGGGGGGAGAGAGTGGTTAGTGAGTAGAGACGCTGCAGAGCGGCTGAAATACCAAGAGAGGGTCGAAGTTGTAAAAGAGGTTAAAGGCGCCGAGCTCATAGGCCGTTATGTAATCAACCCAGTGACGGGGGAGAGAGTGCCTATCTATTCGGCGAAGTTCGTAGACCCCAGAGTGGGGACTGGGGTCGTCATGTCTGTCCCCGCCCACGCCCCCTATGACTACGCCGCTTTGAGAGACATGGGGGCGGTTAAATTAATCCCCCTAATTAGAGTCGAGGGCTTCGGCGAGTTTCCGGCGAAAGAAATCGTAGAGAAGATGGGCGTGAGAGATCAGACAGATCCCTCTCTAGAGGAGGCCACTAGAGAGATTTACTCAGCTGAGTACACCAGGGCTTCCAAACTTTCGCTGAGTTGACAGATAGATTTAGAGATAGACTAATTGTGGGAGACGACCTCTTTGTGACTAACCCAGAGAGAATT
>JAWBJM010000045.1:0-12356 GCA_038832545.1 Pyrobaculum sp. | reverse complement strand
AAAGCCAACCCCCAGAAGAGGCGCAAGCCACCGAAGCCGGCCGCGAAGACTGATAGATGCTGCTCGAGCCGCTCGCCCTAACCCTAGCGCTGGTGCACTTCGGCGTCCCACTCGCATACTACCTGTACGCCAAAACCGTGTGGCTGCCAAAACCCTGGAACCTGAAGTTCGACGAAGCCTACAAGCCCAAAGTCACGATCATACTGCCCACCTACAACGAAGCCCGGCTCATCGCCGACCGCCTGGACAACATCTACGCCCAGGACTACCCGAGGCTTCGAGAAGTGGGGGCTCAAAGCCTACATACAAGCGGAGGGGGTCTGGTTGAGAACCGGGGAGCCTGGAGCCGTTAAGGGAGTAGAAGTTGAGACAAGGAGGGACGAGCTGAAAGGAATTACGAGTATTGTTGTAGAGCTCGCTGACGGGAACCGTGTGTCGATTGTGGGCCTCGGAGCAGATCACGATACAAATGCTTGATCCCATTTCATAGGGTATAGCTCTGCCAATTGCTACTAACGTTTTATAGTCTCTGAGAATAAACTCCTATATGCCTAGAGTTTTTATCATTAAATGGAAGTTTGTCTTATATGTTCTAACAAGTTTTAGGTATATCTCTATAAAGCTCTTTGACTAAAGTCTTTACGTCTTAAATTTTATCCTTTTACCTTCTCCTATTACAGTAAAATATAGGTAATTGAAATAAAGCATATGGTAGAGATTCTAATTTATTTTTACTATATTTCCAAAAACTGAGATACTCAAGCAGCTCGTTTAACACAATAACTGCACTGGGTCTTATATTTATGTCTTTAGCTCGTTCTTAAGGCTAGAAAGGGGGCTATTCGATAGGTGTACATGCCGGGGGTAAAAACGAGGTAGACATCAAAAGGTCGGCGAGTTCTTTATAGCGATCTACGTGCTCCTGAAGTCCTCGTTCTCGCTCGGAACATACTTGAAAGTGCCTACATGTGCTACAGCAATAAGATTGAGTTCGTCTTCTAGTGAATTCTCCTCAACTAATTGTTCCTGGTTTTTATAATTTTATTGTTCTGCTCTTATCTATTTCATAACGTTATTTCTGCATCCAAAATACCATATTGCTACCTACTGAAATAATTAGTGAATAATCACTGAAAATTCTTTGAAAGCAGATGTAATCAGCTGGGACATAGTATTGAGCTACCTCTCCAAATAGACCGTGTTTAATGTTATCATGTCGAAAAACTAGAATAGAGTTGCGGGGCATTTGCACTATATGAGTGCAATTTAAGCTGTAAGCCAGCATTCCGAAAGGCTCTAGTAAGATGTTTCTGGGAAAGACTCGACCTGATTCACCAAGTTCTGTTACTAAGCCCAACAAGAGATTAGCTGAAGTTGTATGGTCACTAAGTATTCTGTATGTACTCTCAGTAGGCAGGTAGTCTCCAAAGACTTTCCCTAAATGAGTAGTAGAGGTGTCAAGTAACCTTCCTCTTACATAAGTCAACTCATATCGGGCGGTTATCGATAAAACTGTAGAGGCTACTACTAGCATTAATAATGCATATCGAATTACGTTCTTTAGAAACAGAATCGGTTTCCTCTCACTATTCCATGTCGTATAAGTACCTACAATAATAGGTGTTAAAAGAGTAACGAGAACCCATGGAGTAAGAATAATTAAAGCTCTATAGTAAACTGCATATATTGCAGCAGGAGCTAATATAGCTAGCGAGAGTGAAAACAGCATTGTCCCGAAAAGCAGCCGCTCTCTTGTCATTGTTTTATATCTCCTAAGTGCTAGAAAACCGAAAGATATTCCCAGCGCAATTAGTAAGTACTTTGCAATGCCTTCGATAATCTCAGACGTATTATAGATTGGGAATACATCCTTTAGATATGACATATACTCTAGGTGCTGAGGTACTTCCACTTCAAGCCTCAAAGCCTTTAAAATCGTTACTCTTATTCCGTCTATAATGCTTTGTATAATTTCGTCAACTGTTCCCACCTCTGCGATAACATCTAAATCTGGTAGAATAAAAACCTCCAGAAACACTATTACAAGGAAGATTGGTAGAAAATAAATAAACGTTTTATTTATATCCTTAATTATCCGCATTAACAGGAAGTATCCTAGCATCATTATCGATATAAGTGTTATTAGTGCTATTAGTATACCTGTTGAATATTGATGGGTTAAAAGCAAGACTGTGGTACTAACAGCTAGCAAAATAAGTGTCGACTTATTAGCAGCAAACATATACTTTAACAGCAAATAAGTAGAGAGAATTAAGTACGATATGGATAATGAATGATAACCGCTAACAGAAAAATAGTAAAACCCATAAACAATCGCGATGCAAGATGTAATTGAAAGAATTATTCTCACTTCGCTCTCTCGTTTCCTATAATAACTTTGCTTCGTGAGAATTATTCCGATTAAATTTATGAGCAAGAATGTTGGGAGGGCATAAATAGGAAAACCTAGCAAAGAATAGTCTCGCAATCCTGTAATGTTTTTCAAAACAGAAAATACTATAATGGATACTGGTCTATAGTTCAATAGTATGATAGCCCAATACCCTCCTACCGTGCTTAAAGGAAATGAACCCTCCTTATTCAGTAACATGTTTCCAAGAACAACCTTAGTTATGAAGACGTCTCCTAATGGTAAGAGCAGAACCAGTAGAAGTAGAGTAAATGTCAGGGAGACGAAGAGCGCAATGTTGACGCGCATCCAACCTCACCGGTATTACATTTACTAACATATATACTCAGATACAGGGATAAAACTTTGTTTATTTTTGCCTTGAATATGTTAAAATCATATTCTAGGGCACGTGTGCGAGAAAGTTCCGAGTAATACTTCCATAGCTTTTCATCGCTTAACAATGCTTCTATCAGTTCTGCGGCATGCTTCGGCGAGTGATACGCTAAACCGTATTTACCAAAATCTATGATATCTTCGTAAGGACCACCATTATCAGGAACTATTACAGGTAACCCTGAAGCCATAGCTTCTACAACTGTTATACCAAAATGCTCGTTCGGCATAGTATGCAAGTATATTTTTGAAGAGCATAAGATTTCTATTTTCGATTCATCACTTAAGTTGGGTAACATCTTTACTTTATCCTCTACACTTAAACTTCTACATAGCTTCTCAATAGCGTCTTTCACTTCTTGTCCCATACGTCCTTTTAACGTACCTACAATAATAAATGATACTGGCAATTTAACTAGCTTAGCTATAATAGGTATGACATGTAGCTTCTTCTCATGAGCGAACCTTGATATTGTTATCACATAGGGGACTCGTAATTTATCATTACTGCAAGCCTTACTATGCATCTTAACATTTACTGGAGGATGTACTACTACTGATCGTCTCCGACAATAGAGTTTAATAATTTTCGCTGTGTACTTGCTATTTGTGAGATATAGAACGTTTTTGGCATGCCTACCAAAGAAGGCAAGCGTCACTTTATTAAAGAGTAACATGAATATTGTGATAAGAGTGCCGTAAAGCATATTTATTATTCTGTTAGTTAAGGTAAATGTTGAATACTGGCTTAAAAACGCTTCATAGTTAAATGAAGGATAGTGAACATATGCTATATTAGGAAAGATGGGGATTACGAAAGGATTTGTTGAAATTATTAAGTGGAATTTGTTTGAATAGCGAAACTTTCTTATCACTAATAATTCTATAAGAAAGCCCATTATTAATTTAAGGAATGTTGAGAAAGTCCTGCTGAGAAAAGGTAGATGCCAGTACTCTATTTCGTTAGCATGTTTTTTTAGCTGCGTCATAAGTTTCGAGTCAGCCTCTCCGTAGATCAGCAATTTGACGTTGAACCTGGATCGATCTAAGGCTTTTAAGAACTGGATTAGAAAGATGTTAGTGCCGGTCATGCCCTTAGTAACGTGGTGGTATATTAAGATGTTAAAGAGGCTGGGCATTCTTACACCCTCAAAAATTCTCTGTTATGAATGGGTAGAAAGCCTCTAGTAGGCTGTTTCCATGCGACGGAGCTTGTCACAAAGACACCCTCTCGTAAAGCCTTATGTACGAGTTTAGCATGCTATCTATACTGAATTGCTTAACGGGTAACCTTACGTTATTTGACGCATTGGTAGGTAGAATACTGCTTAGCTCTTCTATAAATTTTTCCACACTATTTACTAACCGAATAAGGGGCGAACTAATAAATTCAGATATTTCTTTTATATATGGAAAGCTAAAAGTAACTATAAATTTGTTAAGATAAAGTGCTTCTATTAATGTTAGAGGGGCCGCCTCATATAAACTGACGTAAGGTACTGCGTCTGCCAAATTGAGTATTCTTAGTGTTTCATCGTAGGGCAGTCTACCGGTCATTAGAATGTTCTTTGATAAGCCTAATTTCTTAACTAATCTGATGATAGATTGTCTGGATACTCCATCACCGATAAGTACGAGTAAAATCTTGGGGTCGTATTTTCTTATGAGGAACCAGAGTATTTTAATGAGCGTAGAGTGGTTTTTTATTGGATGTAGTCTAGCTGGGTACACTAGAACTTTGTAGCCACGCTCCTTGGCTTTCATGATTACTTCGTAGAACCGTGTCTTGGGATTTGAGGTTAAGGCTTTATCTATGTAGTCAAAGTCCACTCCATTGTATATTATGCTGTATCTGTGGAACTCGTATTTAGACCTCATTGTTTCGTATAATGATTTACTTACGAACACTGGGTAGAGCTCTTTTAGCTCTTTCTTTAAGGCTACGTGAGATTCACTCATATGTAGCAATCCGTACATCGTTTCGCTAGGTGAGAGGTGAAGGTTAAGCGATAGCTTATAGACTAAGATCGGGTCGCCATGGACGGTTACGAGTGCGGGCTTTTTGCTCTCCCTGATGATGGCTCTGAGGAATGGGTGGTACAGGCCCGTATTCATATGGATAATGTCGTGTTCTTTGATAAGCTTAGAAACAAGTGGCCTAGCGACTATCTGAAACACGGTGTGGCGCGGATACAGATAGACCGGGAGGGGGACACGAAAAATCCTTAGCCTCGAACCAATCTCCTCTACTTCAATCTCCTCGGTAAACCCCTTCGAAAACTTCATAGACACAACCGTGACATCTATCCCCTTATCCGCAAGACCCCTAGATAGATAGTACATAAAAGTAGCTCCACCACCAAACATGTAGGGCGGATACTCCCCAGATACGAGTAGTATCCTCATCGGCAGCCCCCCTCTAAAACCTTCTCTAAAACGATACTACAGGGGGCAAAATTCTTATTTCGAAATTCTCTATCATTTACCGGCTTTACATATAAGTCCAGAGGAATAGCTTTTACAAAAGCCCATGTTCTTAGGTAAAGCGAAATTAGTAAAGAGTACAATAAACACTTAAACCCATTCTTAGGAACAATTCTAACATCAATATCTATATTTCTTCTAAATATTAACAGAGGATCCCGTGCTAAACTACCGACTAAGTAAACATTCAGACACTGCTTAGATTTCTCCTCAAGATTAGCTAACACTCTTAACCCTTCTACAATTACCACGGGATTTGGTTCTCTCTCCTCAACCCATTTACGAATGGCAAACAGATTACTGCAAGGAATGTAGAGAACTAAGTGAGAAATGAACACAGATAGCAAGATGTTTATCCCCAGACACATATGCATTAAAAGTATCATTGATGTTTGGAGGAGTAGTCTAAAAGCAAGCTCTACTCTCCACATATAGCCCATTCCTTGGAACAGAAAGTTAGAAAAGTATATGATGCTTTTATGTTTAAAGAATAGTGCCCTGATAAACTGGTTTGAAACATCTGCGTACACGCGTACTTTATCGTTGAAGGTGGCTGTAACATTGCTTACAATTCTTGATATGTCTTCTAATCTATTGTTTTGGCTGATTGGTACACCGTAAATCTTACATAGGCGTGTGTACAGTGATACTGCGAGTCTGAGGTAGGGATTGCATATGTTGTCTTTACGTCTTCGCAAGAGCGTGTCGATATCTGCCAAGATGATTTCCTTTGATTCAATAGCCCTTATTTCCTTCGATAGATAAGCGTACGTAAATTTTGTGAGGGCCCTCCTCTCTGTAAGTATATCTATTGCAACATCCATTAGAAACCTATCAATTACTATTACAAATCCTATGAGTTTTGGTATGGTCACTTTAATAAATCTGTATAGCGCATAGTCGCATATCAGTGCTAGTTCGTAGACTAAACCGAGTAGTGGGGCTCTCCTGAAGTTGTGGTATTTATACTTACAAACACCATTTAATTTGAACTCTACTGTTAGACCCAGCAGTTTAGAGAGAAGTAGAGGGAAGAGTGAAAGTAATCTAGGATACCTAAGCCACGCATAAGTGACAGGGTAGCCCTTCTTCCTCAAAGTTTTTACGACCAACTTGGCAATGGTGGTCTTACCGCAGCCGTCGGGTCCTCCAAATGCTATTATCAACTATTGGTCACCTCTTAATATGCTATTCAGCAAGCTGGCGAAATCTTCCCAAGAAATGACGTATTGGTATCTATGGCGCATTTTCTCACCTAAATATGCTAGTTCAACGATTTTATTAGTATTTTCCAGTTCGTTTATGCTAAGTATTATCAAGGTAGAACAGGACTCAGTGACATGTGAATAGGGGGTCGTCAGTACTAGGGTACCAGAGCACGCTAGCTCCAGCACTACGAGCGGTATGTCTGATAAAACAAACCTGAAGGGTAGCACGATCAAGTCATAGCCCTCTGCTGTTTGCACTACTTCCTCAAAGTTCTCGAAAAATTTTTCAACAACATTTAGATTAGTATTCGAAAGCTTATTTAAGAGATTGCTGGTGAGCTTGCTTCTTGAGAACAGAGTCACTGTAATTGGTGCATTCTTGGGAAGTCTCCTAGCTAGCTCTACCACAATGTCATACCCTCTAGCCAATATTAAGGGGCCAAAATAGGCGATTTTCAGAACCTTATCGGCACTATGTGGCGCATTTCTCTGTTTCTTCTCTACAGGGAGTAATCGCGGTACGGCTCTGTGAACCTTAAATTGAAGCCTCTTGAATAGATTAAAAGCGTTATCATGCATAACTACGATATGTACATCGTAGTCATTAGTAAGTTTTATACTTCGATAAATGAGCAGAATAAATCTGATAAGAACGTTCTCATAGCATAGTTTTACAAAATCTAATAGGTCTATGAATGTGCCGTACATAGGTAATCTTGGGGCGAGTTTTGCTGTGATTACTGCTAACTCCCTCCATGTATATATCGGAGTTAGGAACAGTATCACAATTTTTTTAATTCCTAGCAACTTAGCTACTCTCATCCATGCATATATATTGATTCCAGAGAAGACGATCAGCGCCTCAATGTTGAATTGCCTCTTTATACTCCCAATTACTTGCGTTAGTCCCTTATATGGGTAGCGAAGGATAGGAATGCTTAGTGAGATCAGCTTTACGTTGTTATTTCTTTCGAGTATTTCTCTTAGCTTTCGAGTCTGCCTGCTATCGGTTAAAATGTAAAAAGTAGAGTCCGGCATCATTTTTGACAAAAGAGGAATGACTTCTACTATGATTCTCCATGGCATTTTTAAATAGTTATAATCATTTAAATCGAAAACACTGAAAAGATACGCTTTGCTCATCCGGTCACACACCTATATATATTGAGTGCTTGGTTAACTACGATATCCCAATCGTGATTAGCGATGACATAACGTCTTCCACGTTCTCCGTACTCTTTTGGGTTTCGTAAAATAGTTCTAATGGACTTCACCAGATCGTCCACGTTGCCCGGTCTTACTATGAAACCGTTTCCAGCCTTTTTTATAAATTCTCTAGCACCCGGTATGATACCGCTGACAACTACCGGTACAGCTAAAGTACTAGCCTCCAAGACAACTATTCCGAAACTATCTAGTCTAGTAAGTGAGGGCAAAACCATAACAGAAGAAGAGGCAAGAAGCCGTAGCATTTCATCCCTTTTTAAATACCCAGTAAAATGAACATTATTTCCTATGCCCATAGATTTCACCAAATCTTTCAGGTAATTGTAGTATTTCATGTCTACCGGTTTTCCAATGATAAAAAGTTCGAGGTCTCTATGTTCAGCAGCAAGCCTCTTAAAGGCATGTAGCAACACGTGAATTCCTTTTTCGGGGATTATTCTCCCTATGTACACAACTCTGTTTAGGTACTCATAAGTCGGTTTCATACTCTGAGTATCGATACCAAGAGGTAATATTACTACTTTATCCCTAAACTCGTTCAGGAAGCGCGACTCTCTTACAAATACCTCGCTTGTGACTGTTATAACTTTAGCATTTTTAAGAGTTCTTCTAAGCATTAAGCTACCATATAGTTTTGCTATGGTATTAGCAAATATCGATCTAAGTTCTATTTCAAAATGATAGGTGAAAATGTAACTGAGCTTTCTCAACACTAAGTCTCCTGATAAGGGAAAAGGTCCATGAAAATGAATAAGTTCAAACTCTTTTAAAATCTTTCTCAGCTCATTATATTTATCTAGATTAAAGAGTAGTGGATTTCTGAAGACATCAAAATCGGCATAGAAAACATATAAGTTCCTACCAAAGGTCTTAAACAGCTCTTCAATTTCGATCTGTAAAGATCTGTTATTTGACGCCACTATAATCAGCGGGATTCTAAGCCTGCGTGAGAGCTCTATAGCATACTCCTGAAGTCCCCCCCTATAAGGGTATGGGATGAGGGTCGCTACATTGTTAACAATCTTATCGGAGTCTTCCATGCTCGCATTCAATTCCATAAAAACGCCCCCAAGTCTCATAGTGTATCTTATATATTTTTTATTACTACTATTATTAATTTTGCTTTTAAATGACAATAATAACAACAGTGATATTCAGTAATATTCAAACAAATATAACTTACAGCACAACTAACATTAGCAGGATAGTAAGACTCATCCGATTTAAGCTATGCTTCCTGGTGAAGGACTTAAGAAGACTTTGAGAGCTAAGATTCTAAGTCCCCCGAATCCTAGTTCTAGGTAATCCTGTGGTTGAGCAAATACTTAAGCACCATCAATTCATCTCACGGGAGGGGAGCCAGTACGGATACTAAACAGAGCTAAACTCTACGCATAAGTAACATACTGAAGGTGATCCAGAACTATCGAGACCGAGCACGGTTTGACTTATTTACGGCAGAATACCAGTCGTCGAGACATATATGGGGGAAACAGTAGTACCTATTATGGCGAGGCTGTGACGATGAAGAAGACAAAAGGAGATGATCAGAAATATACGTAAGTAGTCACATTTAAAGAGATGATCAACGAGGCTGTAAATAGCCTCAGCAGAGAAGAAGCAATAAACTCCCTCACGAGAGAAATTCTCCCAAACGTAAAAGCAGAATTCAAACTAGAGAAGCATCAAGAAATAAATAGATACGCTGAAAAAAGTTCAGAATAAAACTACCACTCTAGCACAATTAGAGGTATATACGTTAAGAAACGCTTCCCAAAGAAACTGTAGAGAACTTCGAGCTATGACTAGCCCAAAAAGGCTTCTAGCCGTAGCGGATGTCATAAATCTTGTAGGGAGTATACGGCTCATGATGCAGGATACAGCACACCACCCACCTAAGCGGATACTCAGAAAACAAATACTTCTACATACTTACCTAAAAGAAGTATAAGATGATACGAATGTAAATGTACTTGTAAAAAATGCACTAAAATAATCTAGTTGGGCTAATTATGCTTGTTAGCACGTAGACAGCGATGGCTGCTTATTAGTACTCATAAATGTTTTAAACTCCTAGCTAACCTAATCAGCTACTTTTTATTCAAAAGATGCCTAAAAGCGTAAACTAGATATCAGCGATAATAAAGCTCGTAGCATCGTAGAAGCCAGTGTTACATATTTGTAGAGTAGCCATGCAAAAATAAGTGTTCCAAGAGAGCTCACGAGAGCCTTAGGAGGCTTTACATAAGCTTTATAAACTATTAATGGATTGGTTTGTTGAATAAGCGTACTGGCATACTTACCATAATACCATGCTCGTCTCACGTAATCTTTAAGTGCCTTATACTCACCAAGATGTATCTCAAACCCACTTGACAAAGGTATTACACATACTCTAGGCCTACTTCTCAGTAATCGATGCTGAAACTCTATATCTTCTCCAAGAACAAGGTTCTCTCTATACCCACCGAGTTTAACAAACAGCTCTCGCTTCATTATCCTACAACTACTTTGATAGGGATCAAAAGATGAGAACATCTTCTCGATCATCCTAACCCTAGCCCACATCGAGACCGGTAAGGGAACCATCAAGTGGAAAAATGCATCGTAGGAGTCCTGCCTAGATAACTCGATAATCGTTTTCAATAATTTCACCGTAGGTACAGCATCATCGTCGATCTTGTATACATATTTTCCTCTACTAATATTAATGGCAACATTGCAGTGTAGAGACCGGGAATCTTTTAACGATTTTTTTTCAAGGATTAAGAGTTTACAATTTTTAACGATTTTAGATATTGATTCATAAACTTTGTTTCCTGGGTTATCTGTTGTAGTAGCTATGATTATTTCAATGTTTTCATTAGCTAATACTTTATTAAGATATTTAAGAACTTTTACTAAGATTGGAGAATATCGAGCCGTAGGAATTATTAGCGAGAGATCGTAATTAGTCACGTGTCCCTCACCCTCATTAGAATCCTCCGATGCTTAATATTCTTAACCACCTAACTTTTTGGTTAAATTATTATCAAGTCTTCGTGCCTCGGAGGTATGTGCACTATCAGTAGTTCCTTACCTAATAATTTCATAACAATTCTGGTGAGCTCCTCAATTGTCATAGGCTTACTCGAACCAATACATTGTTGTTAAATGCTTCTTCCATTATATTAGATAGTTATAAACTTTATCGCTTCAACCACATCATTTAAAGTACACGAAATCCCTCGTCTAAGCCCTATCGCCGTAAATGACTAGCGGCTAACTCCTTGAGGCTTTCCCAAGAAGGCTGTTATGACGCCAGTGTACGAAGAGCTCTGTAAAGTCCATACATGATGAACAGCGCCTCTACTATAAATTGATATGATGCGAAACACCCTCAGCACTTCCTCTCCTTGAAGCTTGATCAACTTTCTACTCCTCCTCTGCCAGGGGGCTGAACGTGATGCTACTATGATTGGATAGTCTTACCCAGAGAGCTTTTGGGAAAAGTATTCGGAGTGGAGAATCCCATTAATAAGTTGCTCGTCAAAGAGAGGCAGGAAATTCGCTTGAAGAGCGGACTTGCATGACCCAAAGACTTTAGAAATCATTAGAGAATTCTTAGCGATGGGAAGCTCGACTTCTTATTTGCAGATGGAGACCATACTCACAAGGGTGAGAGGAAGGACTTTGAGATGTCTTCCCGCTGGTTAGGAGGGGAAGTATAATAGCCTTCCACGACACTGTCGAACACTTACCTGAAACTGGCTGTGAATTAAGTAGGTTCTGGAATGAAATTAAGCACGGTCCCGAGATTTTTTAAGGTTTGGAATCAGCAGGGGGCTGGGATAGGCGCTATTTATGTGTAGCGCAGCTGTGATAGAATTCTTTATCGAAAAACGTTAGCCTGAGGAGAAGAGTTTTAGAAGTTGGTAGTATGTATGTTGAGATAGTGTTAGAACATTCATTGAACACTTTATGCCTCAAGGGAATATACTGGTATTGATATTGAGCATGATGAGTATGTTGACACAGTCCTTCATGCTAAGAAGCTAGTTAAATATTTTGGAAGTAAATCCTTTAATGTCATAATCTCAACAGAAACTCTAGAACATGTCAAGGATCGAAGGAAAGTTTTAACGAATATGAAGGGCTTGCTGAAACCCAGAAACCATAAGTACATTACAATTCGTTCTAGAGAATTCCCATATCACGGTTATCCTTATGATTTTTGGAGGTATGATGTAGAAGGTATGAGTTAAGGAAGATATTTACAGACTTTAAACCGCGGGGGTTTCGGTTTTGCGACGGGGTGGGGGTTTGGAGCGGTTTGTTGCGTTTATGGGGTGCTTGTTTCGGGGGTGGGGTCTCTGGGTTTTTTTGGGTTCGCGGTGGGGCGGTGGTGTAGCTTGTAGGGGGGTTTCTGGATCGCCGCTCGCTGGGTGGTTCGGCTGCCGGTGGGGGCTTCTTTCTGCCGGCCGCCTCTATCTCCGTTCTCGACCGCTGCTCTCGAAGGCTTCTGGGGGCGCTGCGCGGGTTGGCCGCGCTTCCTCGTCGGCGTGGACGGGCTCCTGCTCCGTCTTTCTGAGCTGCTTCCCCTCGCAGGGCCTGGGTGTTCCGGGGGCGTCGTGGCCTGTTCTGGCCTCAAC
>JAWBJM010000044.1:0-12663 GCA_038832545.1 Pyrobaculum sp. | reverse complement strand
AGTGTATGTATCAACAGACTACGTTTTCCTCTGGGAGGTACGCCACTCCTCTTTTAAGAAATTCTCTAAATGGCTTACCTGTTAAATCAACGCCGTCAATTTCTATACTTCCACTCCGGGGTTTTTTAAAACCTGATAGTAACTCCATAAGCTCTTCTTGGCCGTTGCCGGCGACTCCCAACACCGCAACGAACTCCCCCCTCTGTACTTCAACAGTGGCGTGTTTTATCTTATCGCCTTTTAAATTAACCGCCCGGTATATTAACTCTCTACCCGCCGAGCGGCCTCTGCTCACTTTTTTTACAACTAGTTGAAACATAGCTTGTAATAACTCACCTTCGTCATATGGACGTTGGAAAACGCCTACTACCTTCCCTTTACGTAACACAGTTATTCTATCTGCAACTTCGACAGCCTCTTTAATCTTATGTGTTACAAAAACTACAGAGACCCCCAGCTCTGAAATTTTTCTCAACGCCGATAGTAGTAGCTTGACTTCTCTAGGGCCGAGGAGGGCGGTGGGTTCGTCCATTAAGATAAGCTCGCTTTTCTTAGCTAACGCCTTTATGATCTCAATCCTCTGTCTCTCGCCGACAGTTAACTCCCCTACGTATTTATCAAATGGAACATCTATACCCAGCGCCTCTCCCCACTTCTCAACTTCTTTAGTATCTACACCAGCAATTTTTAAATTCTCTTTCACCGTTAATGTCTCTACTAGGGCGAAGTGTTGTGAAATTAGAGAAAGCCCCAACTTCGCGGCATGTTGAGGCGACTTTAAATCTACTCTCCTCCCCTTTAGGTATATAGATCCGCCGTCGGGGCGATATACGCCGTATAGAATAGAGATTAGAGTAGACTTCCCCGCGCCGTTTTCCCCTAAAAGTCCGTGGACCTCCCCCCGCTCTACTTCAAAATCTACGTTGTCTAAAGCCACTACGCCAGGAAAAACTTTTCTAATTTTCTCAGCCCGTAGAAAAGACATTAAGAAGGCAACTGACTATACCCCTCGACGTACCACTCCATGTTGTACAACTCGTCTTTACTCAATCTCTTTCTATCGGCAACTCTCAACCTCCCCTCTCTATCTCTAATTGGGCCAGTAAAGGGGTCCCACACCCCCTCTATTATCTCTCTCCGCCTCTGTTCTACAAACTGTCGAACTTCTATTGGCACTACTTGGCTGAGGGGCATTATGTCAGAGGGGTTTTTTGTATAGTCGTATCTAACAAAGGCGTTTTTCATAGACCACCAATAGTCTCTCGGCCTCTCGGGCGGCCACTCAGACCAGATAGACATCTCTCCCGATATTAAAGCTAGATACGCTCTAATTACCATCTCCACATACAGAGGCCCCCAGTTCACAATCTGGCCGGTGAGATGCGCCCTCGGCCCGTAGCGAGTCATATCGCTGTAGTGTGAAAAAGACCAGACTGCTCTACCCCTTGCTTGATACTCTTCGGCCACTTGTAATACAGTTGGAGTGTCTTCGGTGTATGCCAACACGTCTACTCCTCTCGTCTCTATTAACGCAGTGGCGGCCTTCTTAGCGGCCGCAGGTGCGTACCAACTCCCCAACTCAATTATGTCCATAGTGACGTTTGGGTTAACTTCTCTCGCCCCTAGGAGGAAGGCGTTCATATGTCTCACTACTTCAGCTAATTTCGCAAAGGCTGCGACGTAGCCCAACCTATTAGTTTTAGTCATCCTACCCGCCACAATGCCATTTAAGTAATACGCCTCGTAGAGATCTATAAAATACTCTGCGAAGTTTTTCAAACGCGCCCACTCGTCCCAGTCGGTGAAGTAGCCAGAACAATGGGCGAATATACGATCTGGATAGTCAGCCGCCGCTTTTTTAGTAGCGTCCATAAATCCATACGAAGTTGTAAATACCACATGGGCGCCTTGTTCTACAGCACGTTTTATATATGTATAGACTTGGTCCTCTGGCACGCTTTCGGTATAAGTAGTCTCTACTATACACCACTTAGGAGATGGACACAGCGTCTTTTCTAAATACCTCCTGCCTTGGTCGTGTGCGTAGGTCCAGCCGTAGTCTCCAACGGGGCCGACGTATATAAAGTGTACTTTAATCTTCGGCAGCCCCGCCTCTGTCCGAGGCGTCTCCATAGGCGGCGTAGTGGTCTTGTCGACAGCTGATTTTATACTTTGTAAAGCGGCGTATGTGGCGCCGGCACCCACAGCCGCGCCTATTGCAAAAGAGGCGACGGTCTTTAGCCAATCTCTTCTAGTCGCCATGGCGGAATTTCTTAATACACTTATTAACCTTTCTAACGGAGACGGCGCTATTTTTTAAGTGCGTAGTTAATCAGCTACCCCAGGAGCGAGCATTTCGCTCACGGGCATGATTTTCATCACGTCTACACAGAGGCCCGGGTTTAAAAACTAAAACAAAGTAGAAGTGGGTATGGGATATGCTCTGACACCTCTCCTCTTCAGATGTCGTGAAAATCTCTCCACAAAGCCGTAGGCTACATAAACAAGGCGGGGAGATGTTCTCTCTACAAAATTTACAAGTTCTATAAAGTCGCTATGGTCGCTTAGAGGTATGCCCAACACCCCCTCCGACTCCGCTCTCTGTCTAATATATTTATCTATATACCAGCCACTGACCTCTATCTTGACGTAGTTAGACGGGGCTTTTTTCACACTCGGCACTATCACCACATCGCTTCCCCCGCCAGTGGCCACGCCTAGTGCTTTGTTGTACTTAGCCACTTCTGGATGTGCACTTGCTCTATGGCCAAGGAGCTTAGCCACTTCTTGCGCCTTCCCAAGGGGGTAGGCGGATATGGCCACTCCCCTCTCCCCCATGTATTTCTCTACAGTCTCTAATAAATGGTGGTAGATTTCCGCTCTATTTGGGAAGACGTAGTTTGAGTCACCGTATGTGGCCTCCATAACTAATATATCTGGTCTCTCTATAGAGTCGGCGGCGTCGGTAGCGATAGAACCCACTGTATTGAAGTCGCCGGTGAATAAAATCTGAACTCCCCCCACCTCTACTAAATACATCACACTTCCTATGATGTGGCCGGCCTCTAGCACTGCCACTTGGACGTCGCCTATTTCTAATACTTTCCCAGGCGCAGTGGCTATACGCCGCGGAGGTAAGGCGCCTAGACGTGCGGCTAGGGCTTTAAAAGTCTCTTCAGACGCCACTACGAATTGACGTAAGACGTGTCTCGAGACGTGGTCGCTGTGTCCATGAGTCACTAACACAAAGTCCACGCGGCCTCTCACCGGTTTGTATGGATCTACTACAAATCTCACTCCTTTGGCCTCGACGTAGATACCCCCGGCGAAGTAAATATTCACAATACACCAACCCCCCCACTTTTTAAAAATTGGTAAAAACTTAAACCCCCAATCTATCAATTATGTGATGTAGTGTCCCTTTGCAGACTATGTGAAGAAGTACGCCACAGTCTGAGAGAGTAGGCCCTCACGCCGAGTTTTCTCAAACTCTCAGCTACTTCTCTACTTAGACTCCCGCTGTGGCAATAAAAGACATATACTTTGCCGCCTGTTTGTTCTACAAACTCTAAGACTTTGTCTGGGTCTACTCTCACAGCGCCGGGTAGTCGCCATTTTCTATACGCCTTTTCGTCGCGTAGGTCCACCACAACTGAGCCGGGGGGCGGGGATTCAATTTCTAAATCTGGGGGAGGCGTCAGAGACTCAAGGTGGCGTGGCAGCTCTGTTTTTCTCAACACCACTGCGTTTCTCACAACTTCCTCCACGGCGTCGTGTATGGCTAAGTCTATCTCCTCTACCTCCCACCTCAAAGCCCACTTCCTCGGCCTTTTGCTAAATATAGCGCAGTACTCAGACATAGAGGCGGAGAGGTCATATGTCCCAATTTTCTTCGCCATGGCCACTATCTCATCTTTGTCTAACCCAATCAACGGTCTAAGAATGGGCAGGTCTATCCCCCGCTCAGCTGCCGCAATTGCTTGAAGTGTCTGTGAAGACACTTGTCCCAGCGACTCGCCGGTGACTATGGCGGCGGCTTTAACTCTCTCCGCCAGTCTCACAGCGGTGAGATACAACGCCCTCTTAAACGCAATATTCCACAACTCCTCTCTTACCTTTTGTCTAATTGCCCTAGCCACCGGGGCGCAGTCGCTATAGATAACCTTGGCGTTGTAGCCGTAAGACCACTTTAACAACGCCTTGATGACTAACAACGCTTGTTTCAACGCCCAAGTCCCGCCTAGATTACAATAAAACACATCTACATGGGCGCCTCTTCTCATAGATAGCCAGGCGGCCACCGGCGAGTCTATGCCACCTGACACCAAAGCCAACACCTTGCCTTCAGAGCCCAGAGGGAGGCCCCCGGGACCCTCTATAATTTCTCTATATAGATACGCCCTCCTCCCCCTCACCTCGATATAGAACTCCACCTCTGGATTTTCTAAATCCACCAAGCCCCCCTCGGCCACTAAGGCGGCTCCAACCGCTGCGGCGAGGTCTATAGACTTAAAGCTGTGTCTACCGACCCTATGCACTCTAACCGCAAACTTCTTGCCTTTCACTTCTCCTCCCCAAATCGCGACGGCTGCTTGTACGACTTCTTGAATATTTTCAAACCTCATCATTAGGCTCGGGCTTAGAGACTTAATGCCAAATATGTGAGAAAGTGTTTTTTTTAGACAGTCTAAGTCTCCCCATGCGTAAAAACGGCCGGGCTCCCACGCCAGCTTAGCCCCGCCGCATTCTCCAGAGGCCTCTCTCGCCGCCCTTAGTAACAATTTCTCCATCTCTACCCGAGTCTTTCCACTCTTTACAGTGAGCTCCCCCAGTCTAATCAACAATACTTTTTCCATTAATCTATAAATATCCGTAGTCTTTGAAAAGTCTCTCCATTGAGAAATACTCTGTAAAGTCCATATATGCTTGATAAGCCACGTCCCAATATTTACCGCTGTAGTACGCCTCCACCGCCTCAATTACTTTTTTTCTAAACTCGGCGTATTCTCTAGATTCTATATCTGGAGAGTCGAGAGGCAGTAATCTATCGCGGTCTTCTCCAAAAAGCCAGCCATTTACGCCGTCTTTAACTATTTCCACCACCGCGCCGTCTCTAGACGCCACAGATGGCACGCCGTTCACCCCCGCCTTCATAAAAGAAGTGCCAGAGGCCTCCCAACCGCTGAAGGGCGTGAAGAGCCAGATGTCAGTGGCCCAGAGGATGTGTCTCATGGTAGATACGTCTAAGTAGGGGAAGTAGTAGACGTTTTCTAAAGACTCGGCGGCTTCTTTAAATCTCTTCATCATCTCCACGCCGAAGTGGTCCCGGGGGTGGGCTCTGCCTCCGAGTATAAACACCACATCTCTATTCAACTCCTCTAGTAGCTGAAGTACGAAGTGAGGCCTTTTATACTGCGTGACTCTCCTAGCCCAAGACAACACTACTTTCCCTCGTGGGTTTATCCCAAGGGCCCTCAACGCCTCTTCTTTTATTTCTTTTCTAATTTTCGCCAACTTCTCTACGTCTTTTACCCCCGCCAGCTTTGGGTGGCGCCACCGAGGCACCTCTACGGCGTTTGTCACCGCCTTGACTTTATGACAGTGGTGTGGGAAGGTGTTACACGTCAACTTCACCATTTTTCTAGACACCACCACGCCCTCGCCGGCCATTGAGAGGCCGACTTCTGTCAAAACCACAGGCTCCATAGCCATGTCGAATCCAAACTCTTCTTTGAAAAACCTCTTGTGGATTGTGGGGTGTCCCCAGGGGGCTGGTGTGTGTATTATAAGCCGGGCGTGGGGGTGGCGTCTAAAAAATAGAGAAAATACAGTATAGGCCTCTTGTAAGTCGAAATATTTGACTCTGTCCCACCCGACATATCTATCAACGTAATTAACAGCCGCCTTGCCTAAGATAAGATATTTATAAAACCTCTCGGCCTCTGTGTCTTCAAAATAAAGCCTCCTAGCGGCTTTTACAGCCCACTCCGGCTTTTCTACATTTACAAAAACCGCCCTCGCCTCCCCTATTTGATAGACGTAGTACGATACCACTACCCTCTCCCCCCTCGCCTCGATTTCCGAAGTCTCTAAATACTTTAGATTCTCTAGAGTATTTCTCTCACTCCGAGGCGTCAATTCGCCGTTTGTTTCAATATATTCGACATACCCCTCTGGGTAGAAGAGAGTAATTACTGTATATGGCACTCCCAGCCGCGCAGCCGCGTAGAATTTATCACCCTCTAAGACGCCGAGGCCACCTGCGTAGTTTTTCACTACGTCTATCCCAAGCTCTGGGGTAATTGATACAATCACAGCCACGCGTGTGCTAGGTTTTAAAAATTATATGTAGTTCTCTAACTGCGCAGCCACGTCTCCAAGGCCTAGTCTCTCAAATGTTTCTCTCGTCGGCACTCCCTCTCTACTCCACCCCCTGATTTCATAGTAGTAGTCTAAGAGTTTATTATAGCCGTCGTAGTCTAACCTCGCCCCCTTGAGAGGGCCTACAGTCAGCGGCTGTTTAAACCACTTCTTTGGCGGCATGTCCATCTCTCTACTCCAGCCTCCGTATTCTCTAATCCAAAAAGCTCTAATCAATGTATATATCCTATCCCCCACTTCGTTAAAGTACTCAAACCCCACGTCTAGCCCAGTGGCGGCTTTAAACAATTTCACATACCACTCTAGAGATAGCCCCACCTCTACCCACGGGAAGCGGCAACCTACAAACGTCTCGAACCAGCCCCCTCTAACCCTCTGGAGCTCTACTACTTTCTCTGCCTTCTCTCTGCCGTAGCCCAATCTATCTGTCTTCACCTCCCATGCGATAACCCAAGCGTCTTTGTGGTGGGCGCCTATGGGAGACGTGGCATAGGCAAGCGCCATTGCGGGAGCTGCGTGGCAGTCGTACGCAGAAACTTCCAACCCTTTCACATGCATTGCGAAATCCTGACCCCCTATTACCTCAGCCACTTTCCTCACGCCGTCTGCTAAAACGTCGCCGAGGCCTCTCCTATAGGCGATGTCATAGGCCAGTTGTTTAGCAGATTCGTAGTCCCCCCACTCTAACACAAAGCCCAGCCTCTCCCCCAGCCCTCTCTCAGAGGCCTCCATGACGTAGCCTAAGACATTGCCTAGAGAAATAGTGTCCATCCCCATGGCGTCTGCAATTTTATTTAACTCCCCCACTTTTGTAATGTCGCCTATACCCAAGTTCGACCCCAACATCGCCAAGTTTTCGTAGTCAACCTCCACCGTCCCGCTCTCCGACGGGACCCAGTGGCCACATGCCATAAAACATAGTGGACACGACTTGAGGTCTGTCTCTAATGCCTCCACCACTGCTCCCCCGATTTTAGAAAATTCTTCAAACTGACCCTCTGTGAAGTTATACGTCGGCAACACGCTGGCCTCTTGTGCCCACTCCACAGTGGCAGTGGTGCCTTGTCTCATCCAGAAGTTGTAACTAGGGCTACTAGAGCCCTCTTTTACAGACTCCACGGCTAGTTTTTGATACGTCTGTCTATCGGCAATAGGTATCTCGCCTCTCCCTTTCACCACCACAGCCTTTAACAACTTTGAACCCATAACTGCGCCCATGCCCGGCCTCCCCCCCGACCTACCTCTGTGAGATACCACAGTGGCGAATTTTACTAAATTCTCGCCGGCTGGTCCAATTGTCACAACCGCGGCGTCTCTGCCGTGTATTTTCTGAAGCCTCTCCTCAGCAGCCCATGCGTTTAGTCCCCATACGTCTCCTGCATTTATAAATTCCACTCTCTCTCCCTCGATGTAGAGGTAGATAGGTCTGTCTGCTCTCCCTTCTATAATCAAAGCGTCGTAGCCAGCCTTTCTTAAATTTACGGCGACCCACGTCCCTATATTCCCGTCGCCGTACCCCCCCGTCAGAGGGCTCTTAGCAGCCACGACCATCTTACCGAAGTTTGGACCAGGTAAGCCAGTTAAGGGACCAGTGGCGAAGATGAGTTTATTATAGGGAGAGAGGGGGTCTACGCCTGGGGGGAGCTCGTCCCATAGAAGCTTTGCAGCGAGGCCTCTCCCCCCGATGAATGTCTTAGCAATAGAGGCGTCTAACGCCTGTGTTACGGCTTTCTTTTTTGTTAAATTTACTCTAAGCACTCTCCCTTGCCAACCAGCCATATTAGGAGTTAGATATTATTATAAATGTGTTACCTATATCATGGACGTAGTGTTGTTTTTTGAAGTACACCAGCCGAGGCGGGTGAGAGCAGACCTAGTCAGAGTTTTACCAAAGAGGCCACTAGACGAAGAAATTTTTTACGTCGAGTTGGATAAGTCTATTTTTGAAAGAGTTGGGAGGAGGGTCTATGTGAAGGCCACTGAGATTTTGTTAGAGGCGGCGCGGGAGATTCCAGACTTCAAAGTGACGTTTAGTATCAGCGGCTTGGCACTTGAGTATATGAAAAAGTGGATCCCCGAGGCCGTGGAGCTCTTCCAAACTTTAGCCTCTAGAGAAGTGGCGGAGTTTGCCGCCCAGACTTATTTCCACAGTCTCGCTTGGTTTATAGACAGAGAGGAGTTTGTAGAACAGATAAAAATGCAAGCCGAATTAGTAGAGGAGGTTGTTGGGTATAGGCCAAAAACAGCCGAGAATACAGAATTTATCTACAACAACGACGTGGCTTGTACCCTCTATTCATTAGGCTACTCTACCGTCTTGACAGAAGGAGTGGATTGGGTCTTAGGGTGGCGGTCGCCTAATTATGTATACAAGGCCTGGGGGTGCGACGCCCGTGTGTTAGTCCGTAACTACCGCCTAAGTGACGACATAGGCTTTCGATTTGGCGCAAGGTGGTGGGACCAGTGGCCGCTTACTGCTGATAAATACGCCACGTGGTTAGAGGCAACGCCGGGAGATGTGTTGTTAATTGCTGTGGACTACGAGACGTTTGGTGAACACCACTGGCCTGAGAGTGGAATTTACGAATTTCTACGGTGGCTGCCTAGAGAGATTGCAAAGAAGCCAAGGCTGAAGTTCGCCACAGTTTCAGAAGCCGCATCTGCCCACCCGCCGAGAGATATCTACGACGTTCCGCCTTGGGCCACAATTAGCTGGGCAGACGAGAGAGACCTCTCGGCGTGGTTAGGCAACGAGATGCAGAGAAACTCATTCGCGCTACTAAAGTGGCTATACCCCTACGCAAAGGCGATGGGCGGCTATATATTAAGACTGTGGAGAGAGTTGTCGACAAGCGATCATTTCTACTACCAGGCAACTAAAACAGGTCCCTCTGGCGAAGTCCACTCATATTTCAGCCCTTACGGCTCTGCGTATAAAGCACACGACGTCTATATGACAGCTCTCTTCACACTTATTCTCTACATAAGAGAGGGGTGGAGTTTTGAATATGCCAAAAGACTTCGTTTTGTAGACGAGCGGTGTTTTTATGCAGACGGCATAAGGCTCTGTTCTCTAGACGATCTAAAGGCGGTTGAGAATAGTTTTATAGAAAGACATAGATTAGAGTTGAGAAAATGGCTAATAGACGCATTTCTCCTCGACGAGAAGACCGCTGAAGAAGTCCTAACTAAAAAATTATAATTAATGTATATATCTCTAAATATGGCTAGACTCGTAGGGTTGTCACTAATTATATTTGTTTTAATACTCGCCTTTATACTCCCACCATCTTTATATAGACTAGCCGACCCCTTCAACGGCCCCATGAAGGCAGTGGCAAGACCTCCTCCCGTAGTCGGCTTCAGCAACTACGTCTTAGAGATTGAGGCAAATGACCTAAGAGAAGCTTTTTACAAACTTGGATACGCCCATGCGTACTATAGGTTTTTTCAAATGGACGTATTGAGAAGAGTCGCTTCTGGTAGACTATCTGAACTCCTAGGCGAGGACGCATATAGAACAGACGTTTATTTTAGAACTAGGGGGTTGTACATAGCCGCAGAGAAGACTTGGCAATATATTCAAGACAATTACCCAGACTTTGCGACGTTGTTAGAAGAATATGCCAGGGGGGTAAACGACTATTTGTCGAAAAAGCCCCCTATTTTTGAATATTTAGTGCTTGGAAAAGAGCCAGAGCTTTGGAGGCCTGTGGACTCTATAGCTATTGGTAAATTAATAGCGTGGAGACTCAGCGGAGGGGAGGACGATTTGTTATTAAAAGACCTCGTCGAGGCGAAGGGTAGACAGATTTTAGATTTTATACTGCCTCGAGAGGCAAATCTGCCCATAGTTCCCCACAAAGTGTCTTTTTCTCCACATACTACATTAGGCAGTAACAATTGGGTCCTGTCTCCGCATATTACAGCTACAGGTCTTTAGCAAATGACCCACATCTACCTTTAACCGCCCCGCCAATTTGGATATTACAAAAAGTCAAAGCTCCAGGTTACCAAGTGGTGGGCGTCGCCTTTCCGGGAAGCCCTGTGGTTGTCATAGGAACTAACGGCTACGTTGCTTGGGGCTTTACAAACACTGGCGTAGACGTAGTGGATTATTACTACTACGTCTGGGACGGCGATAGGTACTTCTACAACGACACGTGGCTGTCTGTAACTAAACGTGTAGAGGACTTTAAGATCTGTGATACAGAGGGGCGTTGCCGTGTCGAGAAGATTGAGGTGTGGGAGACAATACATGGACCTGTTATAGAACACCGCGGTGTTAAATACGCCATGAGGTGGCTCGGCAATGGCGTCACTCTTGAAGCGATGGCGTTATTTAAAATGGGCACTGCGAAAAATATTACAGAGTTTTTAGAGGGGCTTAGATATTTCGTAGTCCCTAGCCAAAACGTTGTCTACGCGGACGTACATGGAGTAGTTGGGTACTTCGCCAGTGGTTACTTCCCAATTAGAGACGGCGGCTATTTACCCTTTAATGGATCAAGAGGCGAGGGGGAGTGGAGGCGGCTTGTGTGGCTGCCCTCTGTTGTATATTTGATAGACCCGCCGTTTGTGGCCACTGCCAATAATAAAGTTGCGGAGTCTGACGTATATCTACAGTGGAGGTGGGCTGATAGATACAGATTTCAGAGAATTGAAGAACTTATAAAATACCACATGGCCAAAGGCAGAGTCTCTACTGCCGACGTTATGAATATACAACTTGACGTAGTTGATATCTCATGCCGAGATGTATTTGACATATTGAAAGAGCTGGGCGGCGAGAAAAGCTCTAGGTTATTAAGAGAGCTGTCTAATTGGGACTGCACTATGGGTAAAGACTCAATATATGCCGCTAAATATGCAATTTTTATATACAACTTACAGAAAAGCGTCTGGGGCAACGCCTCTGAATTTATACCATTTGAGATCACACTCAAGGTTTTAAGAAGCGGCTTTGTAGACAAAGACGTGTTAGAAACAGCGGCGGAGAAGGCTTTGGGGACTAATGTAAAGTGGGGGACAATACATAAATACGACATACGACATGTTTTAGGCAGAGTATTCCCCAGATTAAACTACCCGCAGAAAGAGGCCAGTGGGAGTTGGTTTACTATAAACATCGCGCCTGGTTTTGAAGTTTCTCAAGGGCCAAGTGTGAGGTGGATAGTGGCCTTTGGCGACGGCGTATATATGTCTATGCCCGGAGGACCTGATGGAGACCCCCTCAGCTCCCACTACTACTCTCTCTACGGCCTCTGGCTTGATGGTAAATATGTCAAAGTGGATTAAATACACGGGGGCGTTTATACCATTGTTAGGAGCGTGGATCACCTGGCCAGTTGTGAATGTAGTAATACTTCCGACGTTGGGAGGGTTAATATACGGGCTGTTTTCAAGTAGTAGAAGAGATATATACAAAGCGCCTTTGACAGCTCTATTGCCTCTTATATTAGTCTTTTTGTATTATGTCGCCATTGACTATATGCGATTTATACGACTTGTGGAAATCGCGCCGATTTTCCCAATTCTACTAGCTACGTTCTGGATAGCTTTCTTCTCTCTTGGAGCCACGGCAGGCTACTTAATACATAGACGGGGGGTTTTATACACATGAAGTCTGTACAGTTGGTAAAATTCGGCGACGCATCTGAAGCTCTCCGCGTGGTAGATCTACCAGACCCAGCCCCCGGACCTGGGGAAGCCCTCGTAAAGATTGAAGTAGCCGGCGTATGTGGCCGCGACCTAGTAGTGAGAAGAGGCGCCTTTCCCCACGTCAAGCCTCCAATTGTGCCCGGGCATGAAGGCGTTGGGAGAGTTGTCGAGGTGGGGGCAGGGGTTGAGAAAGACTTAGTAGGTAGTAGAGTATTTCTCTCATCTATATACGACGGCGTTTGTCACTACTGTCGGAGAGGCTATGAAAATTTATGTAAAAACGCAGAACTGCTGGGGGAGAGTAGAAATGGAACATATGCAGAATATGTAGTATTACCTGCGAGATTTGTCCATCCCTTCCACGGCGTTGAGCCAAAGGCCGCGGTGACTGCCACTTGTCCACTGGCGACTGCTGTATATTTATTGAAACATATTGACGTAGAGGGGAGGCGTGTTTTAATAATGGGGGCCGGCGGCACCGGCGTGTATATAGCCCAACTGGCTAAATTACGAGGCGGCGAGGTATACGTCTCGACTAGGTCACTGGAGAAGAAAAAAGTTTTAGAGAGTTTAGGAATACACACGGCAGCCGAGGGGGACAAAGACTTCGAGGTAGTGATA
>JAWBJM010000043.1:0-13407 GCA_038832545.1 Pyrobaculum sp. | reverse complement strand
CGCGCAGGAGCTCTGATCAGGCTTCTTAAACTTGGTTTACAATAGCTGAGTATTTATGCCTTCGCCTCGATAAATGCTTCGCTTGTATGTAATTGTCCCATAGCCAGGTCCTCCGTTGCCACCCGCTTGTATAACTAAAACGCCCGGGAAGCTTGGGTGTAGAAAACCTGGAATTGTCAATCCAGCCACGAAAACTGACTCATAGTCGTAGCCAAAAGCGGCGTAGTCGTATATAAACGTCGAAATCCCCCAGCTATTACTAATGATCCTAGCCCTCGGGGCTCCGGTATAGTAAAACGACCCGTTGTATGGGCTTATGTCAAATCCAGCGGCCCAAAGCATGCCTACTTCAGTCATACCCATCCAGAGACTTTTTATCCCAATGATCCCAGCACCTGGCGCAACGCCTCTAAGTCTCACTACATTTCCCTGTGAGTCTCTGTAGGCTACTACCCCCCTGCCAGCTGCGGCTGACGCCGCCGCTGTGCCGTGTCCATCAAAGTCGTAAAATATACTTAGCCAACGGCCTCGCCGGTCCCAACCAGGATGTATCTCGGCAGGGTAGCTAAAATACCACCAAAAGTCGTAGAAAAACCCACCGGCAACTCCAAGAGAGTCGTCGGGGTAGCCGTTGCCGTCGTAATCCGGCGCAATAATTCTATTATGCGTATATCTAACAAAATGAGACCTAGCATATGAGTCTAATGGCGGGCGGTTATCTCCATCAAAGTAACATTCACCCTTGACGTCAAATATGGCGACATCGTAGGTAGATCCACCCGGTAATTGCAGCACTAAGACTCCCACTATCTTTACTCCATCAAATCTCAGCATGTACGTAACGCCGAATTTTGCCCTCCCGCCAGTAGAAAGCCATCTTGAAACTGATGGAGACACTCTATAAAATTCACATGGTGGGTAGACGTATACGGGCCACGGTATTAGTACTGTGTAGAAGCGCCCCCCTACGTATATGTGCGTACTGTTGTAAAGTGTTACATCTTGTAGTAAGAGGACTTGTTGTTGGTCGGCGTCTAACACCAAGGGCTCTCTGATCGGCTGTCCTTTGTAGGTGCCGGACCAGTACCTTAGGGAAGTCGTCAAGTCGGGGTGTCCGTAATCGACTCCAGTGTCTATAATGGCAATGTTGACTCCAGCACCTGTGAGCCCGTAGACTGTCTCTGCTTGAGTTACTCCAATTATGTCTCTTACCACATGGTTTGTTGGTCCGATTTCTCTGCCGCTGATCCCATCGGGGAGGGCAGGAAATGTCCTTGGCACAGGCTTAGCTACAATTTTCTCAACGTAATCACTATATGGTCTTAAAATTACTCTTAGTCTGTCTGGACTTTCTGCTACTCTAAACATATAGCGGCCCTCATTATCTCGCACAAGTTTTGACACTCGTACTTCTTTGACCTTTACTTGTCTGCCCCCAATGGAAAGAGCCCTCTCTGTCGTATAGAGCTGCTCTATTCTGTTGTACATGTCTCTTACAATTACTTCTGGAGTGTCTTTTTTCAGTACAATAGTTGAGACTACTATTCTCTCATCTGCCACACTCCCCACAAATATGGGGGGTAGCTCCGTATTATTTGCCGTGTCACCTATGCCCCTTATCGTCTGGCCAGCGACAAACACAGCCGTCAACACCGCCGCAAATATCAACAACAGCGCTAACCCAGACCTCTGTGTCATAGATAAAAAAGATCTATGATTTATAAACTTTTCTAATATATAGGTCTATAAAACATAAATATTTAAACGTCTTTTATATTAACATATTTACAAATTTTACATTTAAATGTTGTTAGTGAGCTTTTGCCATAGGATAATATAATACATCATGCCCCAGCCGTATTCACTTGAATATCTCTATACGTAAGATTGTCACAACTCTCATAGAAACTCGTGATATCTCTCCCTTAGTTTTGGGCACTTGAGTTTTTTAGCTTCTGTATTGAGTTGCTAGATTAATGTCTGTGTCGTCTTGGTATATTTCGCGTTGTGGGCTAGCGGAGGCGTAGAAGATAGGTTTTTAAGTGTTTGAAAGCCGTTGGGAGATCCGGGAGGTAGCTAAACCGCTTGGCTAGACTCTAGGAACGCGCTTGTGTGCCCGCCGAACCGGTTGATGCCTATAGCAACGTCGTAGACTTCCCCCGCTAAGAGATAGACAAGGTTAACCCACACATACAACTAAGTCGTCCCTACTCGACGCGAGTTGGTTGTATATACGGCGATATACCGCCGTCTCTCTTCTTACATATGGCCCGTAGCCTTGATAAGTTATGGAGTGGTGTAGTAGTGAACTGTGGATGGGTCGGCTTGGTGAGTTTTTAGATTTGTCATAGTTCTGCTATTAGTTTTTCTACGTGGCGGTAGGCTTTTTCTATTTCTCCGCCTTCGTTTTTAAAACATCTCTCTAGTCTGCCTCTTCTCATGACGCATATTACATCTGCTATGTAGATGGCTTCGAAGGGGTCGTGTGTGACGTAGAGGACTGGGTGGTTTAGTTTTTTTACTATGTCGTTGAAGCTTTTTTTATTTACCCAGTCTAGGTGGGAGGTGGGCTCGTCCATGAGGAAGGCGCATGGGTTTGATAATAGCGCCGCGGCTAAGTTTACTAATTGTCTCTGGCCTGTGGAGAGGCCTCCCCTCCTCTGGAGGAGGTCTCTGACGCCTAACATGTCGACCACTTGGTCTATTTTAGACAACGTGCCGTGTCTCTTCGCCACTTCTCTGAGGAAGGCCCCCACGGCGCTGGGGGGGTCGATTGGCACAGATTGTACATAGGCGAGGCCTCTCTTCTCTGTGGGGAGTCTCGAGACGTCTCTACCACAGGCGTGTACAGACCCCTCGGCTTTCAACAACCCCGCCACTGCGTCTAGCATAGTAGATTTGCCAGAGCCGTTTCTACCGACTACCACTACTATTGAGTTCACTTCGAGGGTTTCTACATATATTTCAAAACTGCCCCTCCTGGCTCTTAGCTTCTCTATTAAGAGCTCCATCGCCTTAGTAGATAGGCCGCGGCTACTCCGATAGTCATCAACACTATAGAGGCTCCCACGGCGGGGGGGACTCCGTAGGTGAGCCAGGTGTTGTATATATATATGGCGGTGGTGGGGGGGTAGGAGGCGAATACTAACAATACGCCCAACTCGCCGAAGCTTCGGATCCAGGAGAATATAAACGCGGAGAGTGTAGCCGTCCTTAACGACGCGGCGGTGAGAATTAAGAGCTTGAGCCCTCCGAAGCCTAGAGATCTAAAAAACGCCTCTGCTCTCTCTTCTCTCAAAGCCCCGTCGTAAATACTAAAGGCCACTGGGAGGGCCATGACGTACATGGCGATGAATATGCCGGCTACGTTATTCACTACGTAGTTTGTAATTATGTCGGAGAGGCCGCATAGATATGACGCACCGCCTTGGCATAAGAGCCGTGGGAGGTTAAATGTGGCTAGTAGTAAAACCCCCACGGAGGTGGGGGGGATCACCGCGGGGAGGTACATCAACATGGCGGCGGCCTCCCAGCCCCCCCTCCGTCTAGCCGCCATGGCCGACGCGAGTCCAAAGGGGAGCGCCAAGGCCGACGTGGCGGCTCCCAACACGGCGGTGAGGGCTAGGCTGTATAAAAAACCTGGGGGGGGCTCTGCGAAAAAGAACATGGGGGTGGCTATTAGTAGGAAAAATAGGAGAGAGGCGGAGGCCCCCGCCAATATGTATACACTATTTAAATAGGCCATATTTAGCCAAGTCTACTTTTCTCAACGCCTCTATTAGACAGTCGCCTCTGGGGGTGTAGGATATGACAAAGGCCTCGAATCTAATTACTCTAATAGATTTAATCAAAGCGCCGCGTTCGTCTACATAGTGGACATACATCTCGGCGGGGGGGTCGTTAAAAAAGTCGTAGGGCGGCTTGAAGAAATAGACGTAGTAAGTCCTCCCTCTGTACTCAACGGCGTAGAGATCCCACAGCTCTGTGCTCTCTAGCCTGTCGCCGAGAGTAAACCTTCCATATATAAAAGGCGTGTGGGCAAAGACACAGTCCACCCCCCCGGTCTCTAGATGGCTCCAGCTGCCGTCGAGGTTGGGGGCTAGTTCTACATATGTCGAGGGGGATAGGCGGAGTGGCACAGTGATATTCACGCCCCGGCTCCACTCCACATACCTCACCCCAAGCGCCTCGTACCTCCATCTGAGGTCTACCACCCCGCCTCTGTACAAAAGCCACACTAGAGCCAACTCTCTATAGCCAATCGGCGCCTTGGTGGGGTCAGAAAGCGCAGTCCTTAGGCTAGCTAATTCAGACAAGTCTCTAATCCTCACGGCGCAGATTAACGCAATTCTAAACCTCCCCAGCTCCATAACCTCTCTATAGGGCGCCGCGGCCTTCGCCTCTTTTAAAAGTTCGACGTCTACAGAGGCGAATACGTCAGGCACAGCCCCTTGTTGAATTCTCCGCAGAGCCTCTACAGACCCGATAGAGAGGAGGCCTTGTGTAGAAAACCCAGCTTGTATAGAGGCGTCGCGGACTAGAGGCATTAACGTGGGGGCTATGTAGCCCATTACATCTCCCCCACAGCCGCCGCCGGACTCCCCGAGTCCTAGAAATACAACTAGAGCCAAGACGGCCACTGCGCCAGCTAATATAGCCCACTTCATGAGAGAGAGAAAATATTAAGTCTTAAAGTCTTTCCTATACAAAAAACAAGTGTAGTCAAATTTAAACTATAATTAAAAATATTAATTTATAGGGTGGAAAAAAATATTACTTTTTTAAAGAGATGGTTTCAATTCTTTCAGCTGTAGTCTATTTTGCCATATCAATATAACAATTATCAACGCCATGAGTGACAACGCTATTACGTTCATACCCTTTATGGGATGTCCTGCGTAGAACAACGCCCCTGCGCCTCCCGGCGCCATTGGGGGGAGGGTGGCCCACGCCAGGAATCTACCAATTGTGTTAAATAAAGGCGCCAGTGGGATAGTGACTAGGAATAGATACAAGAGGCCGGGCTTTTTCCACTTCTCAACTATTAAAGGCGTTAAAATAGCCAAAGCCAATAGCCAAGCCGCAGCCACGTGGCTCCAAGACCCGGGGCTGAGGTGTGCGTTCTCTAACCCCCTCGGCGTGCCTCGTGCCGGTGGAGTCCCCATATATACAGCTGGGTAGGGACCTGGGTACTGCACCCCCTCGGGCTGTTTATACGTCACAGTGACGTCTGGCGTAGTGGACCACAACAGAGCTATGACGGCCCCCAACGCCACTAATACTAATATCATTGTATATACAACTGCAAGAGAGGCTCTGAAGGCGCCTGTGGGGAATAGGGACTCTCCTTTTCTCGGCAGTACGCCCAACACGGCTAAAAACGCCAATATGGGCACTATAAAGTACAGCCCGGCGGGCGCCACCCACACCACGCTGGGGAGGTTTCCAAACACAAAGGCGAAGAGGCCCGCCGTAGTTAACACTAGACTCACTTCTGTTATCCTAAGCGCTTTTCTGTAGATTGAATCTGTGACGTTCATAAACTTTAATACTAACAACGCAATTACTGCGCTAGCCGCTATTAAAACTGGGTGGTTGTGTAGTTGGACTAACGCGGCGGGTTTAATAGGCTCGTGAGTTAAGAGGTGGAATAGTAGAGCTATGGCGTAGCCCACCGACACTCCCACTAACGCCACTAGTGTAGGCACGAGAAACGTCCTCCTCTCCACTTCTATGTTAGACAGATA
This sequence comes from Pyrobaculum sp., assembly GCA_038832545.1. Classification (GTDB taxonomy): domain Archaea; phylum Thermoproteota; class Thermoprotei; order Thermoproteales; family Thermoproteaceae; genus Pyrobaculum. The sequence continues at coordinate 7,660 of JAWBJM010000043.1, read as the reverse complement.
GTCGAACCGGCCGGGAGAGGCCGCGCCTGAGTATATAACAGGTACTCTGACGCCCGAGGCAACGAGGGCTATGCCTCCTAGAGCTATTAAGAGCAAGACGTCGAATAGACCTTGGAGATACTTGGCGACGTCTATCCCTAGGCCGTGGCCGCCGTAGACTAAGCCGTAGACCCAAGGCCAGGGCACTGCTATAGAGACTGCGATTGCGAATTTTTTAAACCACGGCTTTACCTCTAGATTGGGCAGTAATAAAGAGGCGATGATCATTAAAGCTCCCCACCAAGAGGCGTGGGCGTGTCCAATCTTTGCCCAGTACGGAGCTGGCTGGCCGAATACCATACTCCCCCAAATGGCGATCATCCCAGCCAACGTCCCCGCGCCTAGAGTTATACAACCTGCTAGAAACATTGGAATATTTACCCCAAGTCTTAATTTCTCCATGGCTAAACTATATCTAACATAGAGTAAAGTTTTATATACAACTTATTTCATACTTCTATATTTAACGACGGCGTAGAGTCCCCAAGTTAGAGATAGTGTAGACAACTTCGTCGCTAGCGCTTTCTGAACCTCGGCGTTAGTTAAATCCGCCTGGATGGACTCAATTATTAAGTAGATTAAGACCAGGGAGAGGGCCGCGGCGTAGTGTTTTTTAAAAATTAGAACTGGGAGGGCGGCGGCGTTTAGAAATATATACAACGGCGGGGCCGGGGACAGCTCAGTGGTGAGAAACAACATTGCCGAAGTGGTGGCTGTGCCCCCCGTCAAGATTTTAAAAAAGGTGTGTTTTATAAATGGCAGAGCCGCCGCCGTGGCTATAGTCAATAAAACAAAGGCGCCTGGAGCGGCCTGGGGTAGAAGAGGCATGGAGTAGTTGTCTCCAGGCCTCCAGGGCTCTCCCAGGGGGAACTCTATAGAAGAGGCTAGTGTTAAGATAGTCCACAGCGTGAGGCAAAACGCCGCGGCTAGTAGCCAAACTCTATGGGGGTAGAACAACTCCTCTCCCCACCCCCGCGCGCGTGGGGGCGGCGTCACTCCGTGTTTTAATACATAGCCCACCTTCGCCACTATTAAGAGTATTATCGCCGCCGGGATGAAAATTATATGCAGCGCCGCGGCTATTTTCATAAACGTCTCTACTTCGCCGCCTTTTACAAAGGCGTTGACTACTGCCCCGCCCCACTGGCCTAGCGTCAAGCCGTGGCCTAGGAGTATTTGTAGATATACAACCCCCCCGAGCGTCGTCCCCGTAAGCCACGGAGTTTTTTTAAAAGCTTTGGTGTATATCTTAGCCAAGAGGTGTAGTAAGGCGGAGGTTAACATCACGTAGGCGGCCCAGACGTGTATTTGTCTAAGGAGGTACCCCAGCGGTCTCTGAGTTATAGTTTGGTAAATAGAGACGTAGGCCTCGGGGGCTGTGGAGCCCCTCCACTCTATTAATTGTGGACTTGGGGAGTAGGACATTAGTAATAAGTACCCAGAGATACACAATACTACAAAGCTAATCACCGCCACGTCGCCGAACCAATACAAGATGTTTCTATTGGCGTAGCTAGGCACTCGGCGTTTTAAAAAATCTTCTTCAAAAGGGCATATTTCTGTCGACGTGCAGCGCTAAATTAATTATGTACAACATATTGTACATCTAAACTACGGCGTTGTTAACGACGCAGCGCTACACATAGGGACAGCTCAGTACAAAAACAGTTTTGTCTACACCACGCCTTAGCCACTGCCGGCGGTTTCTTTGTTGGAGAAAAAGACTTGGTGGAGGAGTATTAACTTACGGAGGCCTCTCTTCGCCAGTCTACAGGCAGTAGATTTATGGATCCCCAACTCTCTCTCTACTAGCCTTAAGCCACCTCTTATGTATAGGTTGAGGACTTGTAGCTGTCTATCTGTCAGTCTCAACTTTTTTATATCTACCACCCTCCACCGCCTAGAGGAGAAGGTTTTCTCAACGCCGCTGCGGTAGTAGAGATATAGATAGATCTTGTCTCTCCTCACCTCGGGGGTCTGTAACATAGCAGTTTTAGAAAGTGCCTCTGCTAACGTACACTCTGGGTTGACGTAGGTGTAGGTCTTCCCTCTACACCGTACTATGTGGGCTATTTTTCCATTGCGCAGCCCCATGCCGAGGTATTCAAACTCTCCTCCACATGTCTCTTGGAGAAAAGAATGGAAAGAGGGGCATAGCCTCTCCTCTACTATTAAAATCTTCATGTATGTATTTACGACTATTCTAAAAAATTTTCGTCTATATACTCTATATATTTTGAAAGAGTTTTTATATGGGGGTTTTAGACGTGGCGATGGGGCAACGCTCTGTTGTGTGTCCCAACTGCAAAAAGCCTGTGAAGCCTGTGGAGTGTGGGAGGGTGAATCAGTCGAAGAGGTACGTATTGATTAAGTACTGCTGCCCTAGGTGTAAGACAGAGCTACTCACCGAGCGTCTAGAGGCCGCCCATTGACATGTCGTTCTACCGGTCTTGGATCGGCGGAGGGGGGGAGGCGGTTAAGAAATACACCTCTAGTCTTGTAGACGACGTAGAGATTGCAGAGGCTACGGTAGAGGTTTTAAAAGCCCATGTGAGACACTTGGCGGAGGTAAAGGCTATTCCAAAAGAGGCCGCCGAGGCGATAGAAAAGGCGCTGGGGGAGGTGAGATACGAGGAGTTGGTAGGTGGGGGTTTTGAAGATATACACGAGGCGTTGGAGAAGTGGCTAGTGGATAGACTTGGGCCAGAGACGGCGGGGTGGGTGGGGCTGGGGAGGTCTAGAAACGACCACGTGGCCGCCGCCATTAGACTCACGGCTTTGAGAAAGGCGGCGGAGGTTAAAAAAGCCGCGGCTGGCTTGATATGTGTCTTAGTTGAGAAGGCGCTTCAGTATAGAGACTGCCCAATGCCCAGCTTTACCCACTTCCAACCCGCGCAGGTGGTGACCTACGGCCACTATCTCTTAGCAGTGGCGGAGTTGACAGAGGAGTTTCTCCAACTCCTCGACTCTGTAGAGTGGCTATTGTATAAATCCCCACTGGGGGCGGGGCCCGCCGGCGGGGTGAAGACTCCCATTGACCGCGAGGCGTTGGCTAGAGAGGCCGGCTTTAAAGCCGTGGTTGAAAACGCCTTGTACGCGTCGGGGGGGAGGCTCTTCGCCCTAGCCCTCGCCTCTGCTACGGTGTCCTACTTGGCGGAGCTCTCGCGGGCGGTGGACGACTTCATCCGCTGGTCCTCTCCCGTGGTGGGGTACATAGAGCCTCCTCTTAGCCACGTCTCTACTAGTAGTATAATGCCGCATAAGAAAAACCCAGTGACGCTAGAAGTTTTTAGAGCTAGGTCGGGAGAGGCCGTGGGCCACCTCATGGCGATGTTTACAATAGTGTCTAAGATAGGCCTTGGCTACAGTCTAGACCTACAAGAGGCCACTAGACACCTCTGGGCCGTCTTAAAAATTGTAAAAGAGGGTCTCGAAGTCTTGACGGAATTTATCAAAGAGGCCCGGTTTAATTGCCAAAAGGCTAGAGAAGACGCCGAGGCTTATTTCACTACGTCTTCAGACACTGTAGAGATAAAAGCCCTCGCCGGGGTCCCCTTTAGAATTGCATATTTCCAACTGGCCGAGGAGATAAAGAGAGGGCAGGCGGAGTTGTTGACAGTTGAAGAGGCTCTGCAGAGGCCCACCAAGGGGTCTGCCTCTCCAAAGAAAGTAGAAGAGACAGCTGCGAAATACCTCCCACTCTGTCTCCCACGCCCGCTTTAACATACGCGGCGGAGTTTAAGTTTACACACGGAGTGGGGGCAGGTGGCTACTCAAACGTGGTGTGATGCAGTACAGAGATTCGTAGCTACACACCTGGGGCCCCGTTTATAAACAATCTGACAGCTACGTATGGCTAAGAGACGTGGGACTTTGACAGTTGTGGCGCATATGGCCCCGGGCCGCCTGCCCAACGACTAGCCGCTGTGACGCCGTGTGTAGATGTAGTGGCCGGGTGTTGGGCGTAGATATGGCCGCCTAGACAACTCTCTACTCTGGCAATAGGCGGCGTTTTAATTTTTCAAACTCTTCGGCGGTGATGGCCCCGCTGTCTAGTAGACTCTTTAACTTAGACAAATGCTCTGCCACAGTCTCCACTCGGCGGCTTTCTAAAAGCGCGGCCGCCTTCCACGGGTTTTTTACATCCCACAGAGTATTCCACGGCTTTTTCCTCACTGAAGGCTTTAGGGCAGACTTCTCTACCTCGAGCCTAGACCCTGTGACTAACACCACGGTGCCGCATTTAAACAACTTGGCCACTGGGCCCGCCACTACAGATACTTCTAGCACAGAGTCGAGGGGCACTCTCCTTTCGAAAGAATACAGCCACCTACGTGAAATTACTAACACCCCGCCGACTACTCTATACGAAAAAGACAGCTTAGACAATACTCGATAGATTAGAAATAAAAACAGGGCTAAGGCCAGGGCGGGGAAGAGGGGAGACCCCCCAAAGAACAAGATTAGCACTAGAAACGCCAAGCCCCCCTTGACTAAAGTCTTTGAGATACATGGCCTAGACGCCCACGCCGCCTCACCCATAGTTTAAAAAAGTGACAAGTTATAAAAACTACAAATACGTTGGGTGATGATTTATATACTTGGTTTTTTGGGGTTGTTGTGGGGCAATCGGTGGAGCTTAGGGGGGTGGAGGTGAGATATGGGGGGTTTTCGGCGCTTAGGGGGGTTGACTTATACGTCGAGGCGGGGGAGGGGCTTGTGGTGTTGGGTCCTTCTGGGTCTGGGAAGTCGACTCTTCTGCGGGTGGTGGCTGGTCTTGTCTATCCTTCGGCGGGGAGGGTTTTTATCGGTGGGCGTGATGTGACTGATTTGCCTCCCGACAAGAGGGGGGTCTCTATGGTTTTTCAAGACTTGGCTTTGTTTCCTCATCTAGATGTGTTTGAGAATGTGGCTTTTGGGCTTAGGGTTAGGGGGGTGGGGGAGAGGGAGGTGCGGGAGAGGGTGGCGAAGGCTCTTGAGTTAGTGCGTCTCGACCCTGGGGTGTTTATGCGGAGGAGAGTTCACCAGCTGTCGGGGGGCCAGCAGCAGAGAGTGGCGTTGGCTAGGGCTTTGGTGGTGGAGCCCGAGGTTCTTTTGTTAGATGAGCCTTTTAGTCATGTAGATTTAGACATAAAGGGGCAGCTTTTGGAGGAGTTGAAAGTGTTGCATAATAAACTGGGCTTTACATTAATATATGTGACCCATGACAGATTTGAGGCTGTGGAGATCGGTGATAGAGTCGCCTTGGTGAAAGACGGGGCGGTGGTGCAGGTGGGGAGGCCTGTGGATATTTACAAGAGGCCTAGGAGTAGGTTTGTGGCTGAGTTCTTTGGCGAGGCTAATGTCATCCCGGCGGAGTTGTTGGGCTTGGGTGGGGGCTACGCAGTGGTTAGGCCTGAGGATGTGGTTTTGGGGGGTGGGGGGTCTTTTAGATTTAGGGGGGTGGTTATCGACGTGACTTTTCTATGGCACTACCTCAAAGTGGAGATTCAGAGCGATGGCTATATCTACAAGGCGTATGTAGACTTAGACACGCCTGTGTCTATAGGCGACGTGGTGGAGTTTGGGTGGGACGCGAGAGATGTCTACGTAGTAGAGGAATGATTCGGCGTATTGCTCTGGCTTCGTTTTTAGCAGTTGTTTTTCTATTCTACGTCCCCTTCGCCGCGTTGGGTATTTATATGTCGGAGGGCGGGGAGTTGAGGGCGCCGCCTCTCTCTGTCATGGCCACTTCTTTCCTCTTGGCGGGGGTGGCTGCGGCGGTTTGTATCGCCTTGGCGTACCCCGCCGCGTATTATTTAGCCAAGAGGGGGACGGCGTTAGAGTTCGCCGTATTGGTGGCGCCTCTTTGGATCGGCACTCTTCTAAAGGCGTATTCTCTCCTCACTGTCTTTATAGTGTTGGAGAGAGTGACTGGCTTCGCTCTTTGGGGGACGGCGTTGGGGGTGTTAGTGGGTATGGTGTATGAGTATCTACCCTACGCGTTGTTGACTATATACGCCGCGGTGGAGAAAGTGAGCGAGTCTCCGATAAATGCGGCGCGGGTCCTCGGCGCGTCGAGACTCCAGACGTTTGTAAGAGTTGAGTTTCCCTTGACTCTGCCGGGGGTCGTGGCCGCGTTTATATTAGTCTTCCTCTTGGCGGTGGGTGAGGTGATTATGCCTGCGGTGTTGGGGGCGGGGAAGGTTTACACCTTTGGGCTCTACGTCTGGGACCTCTACTTCAAGGCTAGGGATATACTCAGCGGGGGGGTACTCTCTCTATTGCTAGCGGGGTTTTCTCTACTGGCGACGTTTTTTGTAGTTAGGACTGTCAGGTCGTGGTCGGTATGAAGTTGTTGAGGGCCTACGTCTGGCTCCTCGCCGCTTTGTTGTACACCCCCATCGGCGCGATGGTTGTGTTGTCTTTTAACGACAGCCGCCTGCCCTACGTCTGGGGGGGATTTACACTCAAGTGGTATGAGTCTTTGTTTAAATGGGAGGCGGCGTGGAGCGCTTTGTTTAACAGTTTAATAGTGGCCCTGGCCGTGGCGGCTGTGTCAGTGGGGCTTGGGGTCTTCATGGCCTTTGTGTTGAAGTCCAACAGGTTTTTAGTATTGTCGCAGGGGGCTGTGGTTATGCCTGAGGTGACAGAGGCCTTGGCCTTTGCAGCGGCTTTGTTGTTGATAAAGACATACGCGGGGGTTGATTTATTCGGCCCAGCTGGGGTCTTCTTGGCGCATTTAGCCTACGCCATACCTATGGCGCATGTCTTGTTGACCCCCTACGTGGGGTATGTGAAGACCAGCGTGTTGGAGGCGTCTAGGATTTTAGGCGCCTCCGAGCTCCGCTCTGTCTTAACAGTGGCGGTCCCTATCTTAGCGCCGGCGTTGGTGGCGGCCTTTTTGATAGTATTTGCCAACTCTTTCGACACTTATATAAAGACCGCCTTTACCACTTCGCCGGGCTTTACCACAGCCCCTCTCTTGTTGTGGGCTTTTGCGGCGAGGGGCAGGGGGGACCCCACGATATACGCCTTGGCCACTTTGATGTTAATACCCTCTATTATCGCCGCTGTGATTTACTTCAGAGCTGTGAAGAAATTTGAGTAGTTACCTACCGAGAGCCTTGGCTATGTTGTTGGGGTCGTAGCCGTGTACTACTGTGTAGGTGCCGTTGGGGTATATCACTACAGTCATGGGGGTGCCTACGTTGCCGCCTGCCAACAAACTGGCGAGTCTAGAAGCTGAGTCGAAGTCTACATAACATCTCTCGGCTGGGAGTAGGTCTGTATAGTTTCTCTCCCCGGCTAGAAGTCTGTCGTATAGAATTCTGAGGGTGGGCACGACCTGGGCGGGGTCTCTGTCGTATATACAACGTAGTTTTTCGTGGTCGGCTGCGGCCTCTGGGTGTATCAACAGATCTACTAACACCAACTTGTGGTTTTCGAATAGAGTGTAGTTGTATTTAAACAACAAGGCGCAGTAGGGGCAATGTAAGTCGTAGAAGACCACTGCCGCGGGCCAGCCGGAGCCTAGAGACATGCCTATTTTCTCCGCCACTCGTAAAATGTCGAGCCCCCCACCTGTCGTCGCAGCTGTGTTTTGTGTAATTTGTCTAACTATGGCCTCGACGGCTGGGGT
>JAWBJM010000042.1:0-14557 GCA_038832545.1 Pyrobaculum sp. | reverse complement strand
CTATTGTGAAAACTTTCCCAAATGCTAAGACTGAGAGAAAGACTACATAATATAGTGGGCTTCATACTCTCCCACGTAGGTGTAAAACTCCGGCGAGTGCCACAACGCCTAGGAAGAAGACAACTACGCCCAGCACCTCATATAGGAGCGGGGCTGTGGGAGCCCCCGGAGGCGGCTGGAGGAGGAGGCGGGGTAGACTCACCACTGCGGTGAGAACTACGGCGAAGATAACCCCCTTGGCGAGCCAAGGCACTCTTAACCTATCCCAAACCACAGCCATGACGACGCCTATTACTAAGAAGAGCAATATGTTGAAAAGCGCCAGCCCGCCGATAGTTGAGATGGGGAGTTGACTCACTGTATAGTTAACAACGGCCTCAGCCACCTCGGGATCGTAACCAGCCTCCACTACAGTCTTTTTTACAAACTCTACAAATTCGTCTTTTATAGACATAATTGCCAAATACCCCAAAACACCCTGGACAACGCCCACGACTAAGCCTACTACCAGTCCCCACACTGCGCCACTGGTAAGTTTCATAGATTACAATACGTAAGTCATTAAAATATATGGCCTCGAGCGCCGCTACGAAGTAGAGACGGACCCGCCGCGGAGTTGTAGTAAATAGGCCAGTAGCATAGGGCCGATGAAAGTGACTATGGCACTCGCCGCACTATATTCAAGTGGAGGAGTTGGTAAGCCGGGCGGCGGCGGGAGTATTAAACTCGGCAAATTTAAAATCGCCACTAAAACGATGGCGAAGAGCGCTCCCTTGCCAAACCACTGTATTTTCAACTTCTTCCACACCAAGGCCATGGCGACGCCGACGATTAAGAAAATTAATGCGCCAAAAGTGACAGAGGAGACGACTAGAGAGACTAATAGCCAATCCATTGTCATCTGCACCGCCCTCTCCGCATCCTCAGGTCTCTCACCCACAGCTATAATTTGTTGTTTTACAAACTCTCTAAATTCGTCTTCTATAGCAATTATGCCTAAATAGCCTATCACCCCCCACAAGGCTCCGATAATTAAGCCCACTACAACCCCCCACAAAGCGCCGGTACTTATCTTCATAGAAATAATTACATCACTATTTAAAAATTTAACAGAGGCCCACGGCGCCTAGCCGGCGGCGCCGTCTTTGCCGGCGGCGATGGGCGGAGGCCCGTCCAACGCAGCCGGCTTATCCCCCATAGCCTCGGGGTTGCCCGAGGGTTAGGCCGGGGGCGGCTAGGCGCCGTGGGTTGATGTATACATTTTGTATAAATTTAACAGTGATGTGGTATTACCTATGTAATATTCATATAATATTTTTATGTGTTTTTGTATTTTATTCTTTATAAATTTTTCTAGGGGTAAGTTTATATAGAGATTTTAGTTGAGTGCTATGTATATAGACTTGACGTGGGTAGTATCTAGAGATACGCCTGTCTACCCAGGTAGTCCGCCGCCTGCCATAATGGAGTGGAGTAGGTTAGATATACACGGCTACTACAGCAACGTGTTGTATTTCCCAGAGCATGTGGGGACACACGTAGATGCACCCGCCCACTTTGTCCCTGGGGGGAAGACTATTGACCAAGTAGACGTGTCTAAATTCTTCGGGAGGTTTGTAGCTTTAGACTTCTCCCACCTGCCGCCGGGCGGCGTGTTGAAGCTTAGTGATTTTGAAAAAGCTCTGCCTCGGTGGGCTGAGTTGGGGCCTGGCTGGGTGGTTTTAATTAAGTTCGGCTTCGACGTATATGCCGGCACTGAGAAGTGGCTTAGCCACCCAGATCTCTCTATAGAGTTGGCTGAACACTTGGCGAGGCTGGGGGTGAACGCCGTGGGGGTAGACGCCCCCAGCCCCGACCACCCGCCCTTTGAAGTACATAAAGTCTTATTGAGTAGAGAGGTGTTGATATATGAAAATTTGACAAATTTATCTATGGTTGTAGGGCGCTCTGGTAGATTTATTGGACTGCCAATTAAAGTACACAGAGGGAGCGGCGCGCCTGTGAGAGCCCTAGTGGAAATATGAGGGCGCCGTCTACAAGCGCAAATCTAGGCTCGGGTTTTGACGTAGTGGCTGTAGCCCACGATGCCTATTTCGCCGAGGCTTATGTAAAAGTGGAGAGTGGATGTGGCGTAGATGTAAAATTCAAGGGGTTTGACCCAGGTGGCGAAAATACAGTGGCTAGGTCTTTTAGATATTTGTTTAATAAGTTGGGCATGTGTAGACAAGTAGAAGTAGAAGTAGACAATAGAATCCCGGTGGCGAGGGGTCTCGGCTCTAGCGGGGCCTCAGCCGTGGCCGCCCTCGGAGCTTTTATACGCGAGGCCGGCGTAGAGGTCGACCCTATTGTGGTAGTGGAGGCGGCTGGCGAGGGAGAGACAGCCGCCGCCGGGGGGCCTCATTTCGACAACGTGGCGGCGGCCACGTTCGGCGGGGTGGTTTTAGTAGTTTCCACCTCACCCCTCGAAGTGGTGAAGTTCAGCCCTAGGCTTTTATTCGTAGTGGGGGTCCCCGACGTGCCGCCTATACCGGAGAAGACAAAGTTGATGAGGAGTGTGCTGCCCCGAGAGGTGTCTTTCTCAACCTACGTGGCCCAGTTGGCGAAGTTGTCTGCCCTCGTTGCGGGCCTCGCCACTTCTAACCCACGGCTCGTGGGACTTGGGATGAGAGACGAAGTAGTAGAGGCGGCTAGGGCTCCCTATATCCATGGATACGCCAGAGCCAAGAGATACGCCATGGAGGCAGGCGCCCTTGGCTTTGCCATATCCGGAGCGGGGCCTTCTGTAATTGCGTTAGTAGACGACAAACACTCAGACGCCGTTAGGGCAGCCGTGGAGAAGGCCTACCGAGAGGAGGGCATACGGGCAGAGGTTAAAGTGGCCGCCGTGGCTGGGGGAGTTTTTTCACAACTCTAGCCCCCTCTCTGTGCAGCGCATTTTCCCCACCGGCGGCTGGGGGCTCCTCCACCTCGTGGGGAAGTAGTCTTTATATTTTTCAAACTCTTCTGTATCTATTAATCTCTCCACTCCGTCGGCTTGGACTTTGTCTAGTAAGAGGTCTATGTAGACTATCCGGCGGCCCCACTCGGGAGTGGTGTTTATGTTGATATACGTCCCCACCTCCCGCCCCCCGCCGTCGTAGTAAGTATGCACTACATAGTTTTCTCCCCGGGGGACGCATGTCAGTGCGTAAAACCCACTTTCAATTTTCACGCCGATGCCGTCTAGAATGCCGCCGGGCTTGAGGTCTCTCTTAATTACAAGCACGTCGTTGTAGATGCCTAAGACGACCCCTCTCTTTTTCACCACCTCCCCCCAGGGCTTTATGTGTAATATGGCCACTCTACCCCTTGCTAAAAACTCCACTGCCTTTTCATATATGTCCACTTGGGCGTAGTCTATTAGGTCTAGACACATCTCAAGGCCTTGTGTCCTAAGGGCGTGGTGTCCCCTCGCCGTGGGGACTACTTGGGCTCTTACAGAGTCAAGCTTTGTCTTAGCCTCTCTGTCGAATAACACCACTGCGAAACAACTCCCTCTCCTTAAAATAGTGTATGGGCTCCCCCCCTTAGACAGCTCTAGCAACTCTCTATAGAGGCGCTCTGTCTCTTCTATAATGACCTCGTCGTTTGCGTATCTTGCAGAGGATTTAAACCTCAGCCCCATGGAGACGTAGTTTTTCAACTTTGTCTCTGCTAGAATCCTCAGCCGAATTCTCTCCTCCTGGGGTATGTGGCTGCTGTAGGTCACCCTCCCAGTGGTGTTTAACTCTACGTAGTCGCCCTCTACTATAATCTCCGGCGCGGCTACTCCTTCTAAAGGCCCGACGGGGGGTTTCAATACTGTGTAAATCCCAACGCCCCCCGGCGTCAAGACGTAGCGGGGTGGGGTTTTAAACAACAGACCCCCAGGCCCCTCTACTCTTCCCTCTCCCACCGCTCGGCCGACGAACACCTCTCTCACCCCCACAGGCGATTTAGCCACGAAGGGGTCTACCTCCGCCTTTAACTTCTCTAGAAACTTATCGACGGCTTCGCATTTGCCTATTACTACCACTCCGCTTTTTGATACGTGGTCTTTAACTGTGGCGTCCGGCGGGGAGTTGTCTGCCTCTATTCCAAACCTCTGTATGATCTTCTCGGCGGGTTGAACAATCTTAAAGCCCCAGCTCAGCGCCAGTTTAGTCAGCGCAGTGGCGTATATACCCCTAATTCTTAACTTCACGCATCTAAAAACCGTCTCTTTTATAAACTCCACTCGCCGCAAGTTTTTAAACTGTAGCTCTTCTAACTCTATGATCCCTATTAGCGTCATGGTGACGGGGGAGGGCACTACTTCATTTAAAATCAAGGGGAGGTTTGGGGTGGATAGACATAGTCAATTCTCGGCGCCCATTAGGCCAATTGTGAGTTGGAATATTACTAAGAGGTGTAATTTAAAATGTCTCCATTGTTACATAGACGCGGGCGAGGCGGAGGGGGGAGAGTTGACTACTGAAGAGGCCCTAGACGTAGTGGAGCAGATGGCCGAGGTGGGGGTCCCCCTCATATTATTCACCGGGGGCGAGCCCCTCGCCAGGCCGGACTTTTTTAAAATTGCAGAAAGGGCAAGAGACAGGGGGATAAAGCTTGTCCTCTCTACCAACGGCACTTTAATCACGCCGGAGGTGGCGAAGAGGTTGAAAGACTTGGGTTTTTACTACGTCGGCGTTAGCCTCGACTCGCATAGAGAGGAGTTCCATGACGTTTTTAGAGGAGTTAGGGGCAGTTTCGCCGCGGCGTTGGCTGGGATTAAAAACGCAATTGACGCGGGGCTGGACGTGGGGCTGCGTTTTGTTGTCACTGCAAAAAATATACACGAAGTGGGGGAGTATATAGACTTTGCAGTCTCTATTGGCGTTAGGAGGATTACTTTCTACCACCTGTCGGCGGCTGGGAGGGCCCAGAGGCTGGGAGAAGACTGGTGGTATACTCCAGAACAATACCGCCACTTTATAGAGACTTTGATAAAAAAGGCTAGGGAATACGTAGGTGTGTTAGAGATTGAGACTACTCTCGCCCCCTACGACGGCATTTATATCGCCTTGACTCTAGGGGGAGGAGATGAGAGATATTTAAAATTTGTAGAGTCGACTGGCGGCTGCGGCCGGAAGATTGTATCTATATACCCAAACGGCGACGTCTATCCATGTCAGTTTATCGACTTCTACAAACTTGGAAATGTGAGAGAGAAGAGGCTGCGGGAGATTTTGACAGAGGAGAAGCTAGACCCCTTTGTAAACACACATCTATACTTGAGAGGGCCAAAATGCGGCGGCTGTAGATACAAGACTTATTGTAAGGGGGGCGATAGAGCGAGCGCCTATTATATAAATAGAGATATCTTTGGAGACGACCCGAGGTGCCCCATTCCACACTTGTTTAAATGATTGTCGTAGCTACTAGAGGCTCTAGGCTGAGTTTAATACAGACAGAGGAATTCTTAAGACAGTTGAAAGAAGTTGAGCCTGACCTCCGCTTTGAGATAAAGATAGTGAAAACCACAGGCGACTTAGTCCAAGACAAGCCGCTTTTCCAAATCGGCGTCAAGGGGATATTTGAGAAAGAGGTAAACCTCGCCGTGTTGAAAAAAGAGGCAGATATAGCAGTCCACAGTTTAAAAGACCTCCCCTCAGACATCTCAGAGGGTCTTGTCCTAGCTGGTTTTTCAAAAAGAGCTCCTCCACACGACGTATTGGTCAGCGGTAGTGGGTACGACCTCTACAATCTGCCCAGTGGGGCCGTAGTGGGTACGTCTAGCGTCAGGAGGGCTGAGTTTTTAAAATCCGAGAGACCCGACTTAAAGATCGAGCCGCTCAGAGGCAATGTAGACACTAGAGTGTCGAAAATTTTGTCTAGACAATACGACGCAGCAGTAATGGCGGCGGCGGGGCTTTATAGACTATACGGCGACAAGCCGCCGCTGAAGGCCGTGGCCATTAGGCCTGAGGTGTTGCCCCCGCCTCCCGGCCAAGGTATTGTGGCGGCTGTGGCGAGGGCAGAAGACAGCTGGTTAGTAGACCTATTGAAAAAAGCCAGTGATAAAAAGGCGGCGGTGGAGGCGGCCGCCGAGAGAGAATTTTTAAAACACGTCGGGGCCGGTTGCCACGTGGCGGTGGGGGGGCTGGCGGAGTATTTCAACGGAGTTGTGAAATTCACAGCGGGCTACGCCGCCTCTGGGCGGAGGTATGTAGTAAAAATAGTTGGAGAGGACGCGGCGGAGGTGGGGAGGCGGGCCGCCGCCATGGTTAGGCAGATGATGTCTAAAATATGACGCCGTATGTGTTAATGTATATAGTACTGGCGTTATTTATATACCTAGACGGCGTTTTGACATACGCCGCCGTGAGTCACCTAGGGGCTAGAGAGCTAGTTTTAACTTTTTTAAACGACCACCCAGAGGCTGCGTGGATAGTGGCAGTTTTTAAAAACTTAGGCGTCCTATATCTCTTTGTAAAGAGGAGGAAATACCCATGGCTCGACTACGCCGTGGCTGCGTTGGCCATATGGCACGTCGTCGTGGTTTTGAATGGAGTAGTGCAGATCTCAGCCGCCTTGGGCTTCTAGCCTCCGCAGTTCGCCAAGACGCCGGCGGTAGTCAAATTGTGTTAGACAAAGCCATTTTGCCCACAGGCTTTGTACACATATGGATTTCGAAAGCGGCAAGGGTCTACTTACAGTGGGGCTGTTGTTAATACTATTCCTAGGCCTATTCCCGCCCGCTGCTTTAGCTGGGTACGTCTTGGCTTTGGCTGGCCTCAGGGCCGTGGCCACGTCGCTTGGTAGGGGGGATATCTATCGGAATTTTCTATACGCGTTTATACTCTACCTAGTCAGTATATCTATACTTGCCGCGGCTTTCATAGCGTCAATGCCCAAGGCGGGGGAGTTTGAAAAAGAGTTTGCCATGTGGGGCCCCGCCGCCGCTGTGTTTTTAACTACGTGGGCGTTGGGCGTGGGCTCTGCGTATTTTACAAAGAGGGCTTACAACGCCTTAGGCGAAGCCGCCGCCGTGTCGGCTTTTAAAACTGCGGCGAGGTTGGTGTGGATTGGGGCTATCACCGCAATAGTCTTCATAGGCGCCGTGATATTTTTTATAGGGCTAGCTTTCGCAGTGGCCGGCGCCTTGGCGTTACGTAGACCTGCCTAAATCTCTGCCACTTTTTCTATTCTCTTGGCCATTTCTCTCCCGCCGAGGAAGTCTCTCACACTGTACAAAATTCTGTACTGCGAAACCCCAATTTTTGCCAAAGACTCATGAACGTATCTCTCTATTATGTCTCTCGACACTCCGTGGACCATGAAGTAACATGGGTACTCCCACTTGCCGGGCACAGTGTTTCTCAACACTACGTGTGTGGTGATGTTTAGCCTAGCCACTTCTTCACATTTAATATCTCTCATCACCACCATGGCGTTTTCTCTAAAGCCAGCTGCTTCGCCGTCTATAGTGCCGTGGAGGTCTCTCAACACTCCTAGCTTAATCAACTCTTTAATTTTCTCAATAGCCTCATGCGTAGACACCCCAAGGGCCTCCGCCGCGGGTTTAAAAGGCTCGGGGGCCAGTGGTAGAGACTTAACTTTATTGAAAAACTCCATGGGTATCCCCAGCTCCGACACAGAGGGTGGGCTCTCCGGCAGTATATAGTTAACAGTCCAGGAGATGCCTCTCTCTAAGTCAAATCTCACATCTACTTTATACGACCTCAGTGAGTATAAAATGACGTAGTCAACGCCGAATTTTTCAGCTACTCTCTGTACTTTCGACTCAAGCTCTTCTCTACTATTAGCCTTAGTGACATACCAAAGAGTGTAGGGGCGGTAGTCCCTCTGGAAGTTGTGGCTGACTAGGGGGTCTTTATTCACCTCAGCCGCCACCTCTTCTATAATATTTTCAGGCGCCGCCACCCCCACTAAAGCCGCCACCATACCCCTGGATTTATAGTTTAGAATAGCCCCTATGCGTTTCAAAACGCCAAGCATAACAGCCTCTCTAAGGCGCTTTAACACCTCATCTTCTGTGAGGCCTAGTCTCTCGGCTATTATTTGAAAAGGCCTCTCGGCCAGTGGGAATCGGTATTGGACTTCCATTAATATGTCGACTAGAGTCTTGTCCATATGTCAAAAGCGTCTCCCATATATAATTTTTAAGAGAGTCGTAAAAATGTATATGTTCTACTGGAGTAAGATAGTGCCTGGGAAGGTGGCCGCCTGCGACGATGAGATGTGTGTAACATATGGCGAATTGGCCAAATTGGCGGCTGAGTGGCTTTACCCCGGCAGGGTGCTATTCGCCGCCAGTAGTTCAGTCAGATCACTCGCAGCCTTGATGGGTCTTCTAAACGGTGGAGGCACTGTGGCGCTTATTGACCCAGACTCTACACCAGAGGATTTAAAATTTTATATAGATGACTTCGCCCCCGACGTAGTAGCGGGAGACGTGGAGTTTATCCAGAGGAATAGAGAGGCACTGAGAGATGTAAAGACTGTAGACATTTCGCAAAGCCTCGGCGCCGGGGGGAAGCCTACTCTGCGCGGGAGGTTTGTGCTATACCACGCGGGGGTTGCTGGGAGAACAATGCAAGTGATTCACAACGTCTCTTCTCTATGGATAAATGCGTATGTGCTCTCAACAACGATGAGTCTCAGTAGAGACGACGTAGTTTTTACAGCCTCTCCCATTGTGACAGTTCCCGGCCTTGTGAACGTCGCCGCCGCCTTGTCTGCAGGCGCCTCTGTAAAGTTTTTAAAAAAGCCAAAGCCGGAGGCTTTAGACGGCGTGACTATAGCCGTGGGTCCACCATCTTTCTACTTAGAGATGTTGAAGATGGGCGTGCGGAGGCTTAGACTACGCTATGCTGTCTCCAGCGCCGCAGTTCTACAGCCCGAGGTGAGGACAGATTTTGAGGTGAAGACTGGGGTAAAAATACTACAACAATACACACTAGCCGAGGGGCTGGTGGTATCTTTCGAGCCTCTTGGCTACTACAGCCGCGGCTCTATAGGCCTGCCGCTTCCACTAGTCGAAGTTAAATTAATGGAAGATGGAGAGCTGTGGATAAAGTCGCCGTGGAATATGGAGGGGTATAAAGACGAAGAGGAGACGCGGAAAGTCTTGATTGACGGCTGGCTCCGCACGGGAGATATTGTCCACGTCGACGAAGACGGCTTGTTGTACTTCAGGGGGGCTAAGAAGAGGATTATTAAACACAGGGGGTACACTATCTTCCCGCGGGACTTAGAACAACTTTTAAAACGCCACCCAGCAGTTGCAGAGGCTAACGTAGTGGGAGAGCCCCACCCACATTACGGAGAAGTGCCCGTGGCATATGTAAAACTTAGAGAGTCTGTCTCTCCAGAGGAGTTGTTAGACTTTGTAAATTCTAAAGTAGCACCATTTAAAAGACTACATAAAATATACATAACTAAATAAGCCCCCCTCACCTTCCCACGACCCCTCAACTCTACAGTTTTTATAGAGCCCCAGTTCTATACTAGACGCCTCTACCACAGCGAGTTGCTATATTTTTTAAGCCTCTCCACTACCGACTCCGCCAGCTGAGGGTGGCCGGCGAGTTGGCCACTTAAAAAATCTCGTAATTATACAGCCATCTGTGGACTTGTGCCTTAGCAGTTTATACAAATCGCCTCGTGGAACCTATGACACAATCGCCGAGACGTAGGCCTCGCGCGGGACGTCGCCCCGGGGCTATATGTTCTTTTTTATCCCCCCGGGCGTCTGTAAAAATTAAAATGTGTAGATTAGCTGATTAGTGCCATATTATCGTCTTGACGATGGTGTAATTTACTACGAGACCTTCGGCGTGGGGGAGAAGTGGCTTGTTTTAATCCATGGGATGTTTGCCTCTGGTAGGTGGTGGAAAGTTCAGATAGAGGCCTTGTCTAAAAAATATCGAATCCTGGTCCCCGACTTACGTGGACATGGGAGGTCTAGCCCACTGGAGAGGAGAGTGAAGTTGTCTAAATTCTCACAAGATGTGTATCAATTGATGTCTTCTCTCGGTGTTGAGAAAGCTGTCTTTGTGGGCTGGTCATTGGGGGGTCTCGTCTCCCTCGACTTAGCCTCTAGACATCCAGAGTTGACAAAAGGCGTGGTATTAGTGGCGTCGCGGGCAAGGAGGAGTTTTATAAGAATTGCCAAAGTCCTCGGCGACTATTTAAGAGGTAAGCTCTATGCCGCCTACGCCACATTATTCTTCACCCCCTCTGAGACTCAGAGGCTTATGAGACAGTTTATAGTGAGAGAGATAGAGAAAGAGCTAGCCCGGCGTCGGGAGGAGGTAGTTAGTTGGATTGTAGAAGAGGTGGTGAAGAATAGAGTTGAGAATCCAATAGCTGTGATAATGTCCGCGTTGTTGTCAGACGTGAGAAATAGACTAAAGTACGTAAAGGCGCCTGTCTTAATAATAGCGGGGGGGAGAGATAGATCACTGCCGCCGAAGTACTCTATTGAGATTTATAAAAAAATCCCCACCTCCCGTCTAGTGGTGTTAGAAGACTGCGGCCACTACGCCCCCGTAGAGTGTGGCGAAGAGGTCAATAGATTAATCTCAAACTTTCTCACAGAAATTGGGTGGTGATCAATTGGGTTTTAGAGAGAGCATACGTCCCAGAACACCTGCCGCACTATTTCACCTCTATGTCTGACGCAGATGTGTACATCTCCGGGGGCTATGTCTACTACAAGACTCCCCACGCAGTGGTGGTGGTGGCCTACCCGCTGGAGGGGGGGTGGGAGCCGTCGGAGGTGTATAGACTAGTGGAGCAGTTTTTAGATAGAGTTGTGGTAGTGATTGGGCCAGATCTGCCGCCCCTCAGCTACGTAGAGACTAGCCAAGACTTCTACTATAGACTAATGCTGCCCGCCGCCGTCTCTAAAAAACTGAGGTACATGGTTAGGAGGGCCAGCCGCGAGGTGTCTATATCTATCAGCCGGAGAGTGGGTAGAGAACACCTACGCCTAGTGGAGAGTTTTCTAAAGGCGAGAGATGTGTCTTACATAAGGGCTATCTACCGCCGCCTCCCTCAGTACGTAGCGTCACATCCAGAGGTATACGTCTTAGAGGCTTTGGATAGGAGAGGCGCCATAGTGGGCTTCGACGTGGTTGACTTCTCGGCGGCGCGTTTCGGCTTCTATATGTTTAACTTTATAGATAGAGTCAACTACGTGCCCGGGGTCTCCGACTATTTATTTTACAACTTTTTAAAACTGGCTGAGGCGAAGAACAAGAGAGAGTTGAACCTAGGCCTCGGATCCACTGAGGGGGTGAGGAAGTTTAAAGAAAAGTGGGGCGGCGCTCCCTGGCTGCCGTATAGATACGGCCTCTACATCTCAGCCTCTGTTTTATTCAACCCTATGGGGTAGTCAGAAGGGCAGCCCCTCTTTTAACCACCTGGCGGCGTCTAGGGCGTGGTATGTAATAATGAGGTCGGCCCCCGCCCTACTTATAGAAGTCAAAATCTCCAACGTGACTACTCTCTCGTCTATATACCCAGCCGCGGCTTTGACTATTGTATACTCGCCAGAGACGTTGTAGGCGGCGAGGGGGGCCCAGGGGAATGTCTCTTTTATTAACTTTATGACGTCGAGATAGGCAAGCGCCGGCTTTACCATCACTATGTCGGCCCCCTCCTCTAGGTCTAACATCACTTCTTTCACAGCCTCGTAGGCGTTTCGCGGGTCCATTTGATACGTCCTTCTGTCGCCGAATTTAGGCGCCGACGCTGCCGCCACTCTAAAGGGGCCGTAGAAAGCAGAGGCGTACTTAGCGCTATACGCCATAATCCCCACGTGTTGAAAGCCGTGGGCGTCTAGAGCTTTTCTAATCTCAGCCACTTGTCCATCCATCATCCCGCTGGGCGCCACGAAGTCTGCCCCAGCCTCTGCGTAGACCACAGCCTCTTTGGCGTATAGACTAATAGTGGAGTCGTTGTCTATTGTAAACTTGCCCCGTCTCTCCACTACTACGCCACAGTGGCCGTGGTCAGTATACTCACAGAGACAGACGTCTGCAAACAATATAACTCTGTCGCCGAACACCTCCTTCAGTAGTCTGAGGGCGTCTGGCACCACGCCAGAGGGGTCGTACCCGGCGCTGCCCACTGAGTCTTTTACATCGTCAGAAACTACTCCGAAGAGTATAAATTTGTCTACGCCCAGCGACAACGCCTCCTCTACATGTCTCACTAACTCCTCTCCCACCGGCCATCTAAACTGGCCAGGCATAGAGGAGATAGGCTCTCTGCCGCCCCCCCTCTTTACAAAAATTGGGTAGATGAAACGCCCCGTTTCTAACGTAGTCTCGGCCACAGCGTCTCGGATTAATTTACTACTCCTCAGCCTCCTCGGCCTAGTTGTGGGGTATTTCAAATACAACTGCGCCATGTAGTATAAAAAACGGCACTGTTTAAATCTTAGCGCCGGTGAATATGTCCATATGTCCATAGGGCCTGGGGATGGGGAGGGGGAAAGGCCCAAATTTACGCTCCTCAGAGAAGACTAGTACATATATGAGCAATAAAACTGCCAACAGCCCTATCAACAGCCCAATCAATACAAGTCTACTCCACCTCATTAATAAAGAATAGACTATAATAATTTAATCGTTACTACTACAGATCTCTTCAAGTGTCTCTATAGTCTTTTTACTAATTTTACGCAACGTAGTGGGAGGTCTTATACCTAGTTTTTTATAACTAACAGATCTTCTACACTGTATATACTCTCTCAACTCAATCAAAGCTACATATCTCATTTTTGTATCTATAGAAGACGTGAGGCCTAATTTTGCCAGTAGCATAGGTAATTTGTCTCTTGGCACTATGAACACAACGCCCGCCTTGGCTCTACCCACTACGGCTGAGACTGGTCTAGTCAAGTATATATATATTGTGTCGTCTGGCTGAGGCGCTTGTGTGCCCAGCGGCGTAATTAAATACTGTAAATCACTAGACCAATTCCTAGGCCGCGTCGGCGCTATGTACACAATTTAGAGAAGGTCTTATATATAAAGACGTAGTTATAGACAATGCAATGTTTCTGCGGCCGCCCCGCCTTAGACAACGGCCTCTGTATATACCACGACGACAGTTGTGTAAAAGATCCACGCTGTAGAAAAAAGCTAGTCTTTGCCATAGACTGCGAACTCTGCCACCTGCCTGGTGGCGAGGTCTCGGGCGCTCAGCCCAGGTTAAGAGGCGCTAAAATACACGGCCCGCTTCTTATAGAGAGCGTAGCTGGAGATATAGACTTAAGAGAGGCCAGGGGGAGGGATTTAATTGTGTACAATGTCCGGGGCGGCGTCTTGCTCACAAGTAGTAGATTTGCCCACGTCTACGTAGACTTAGTCCTTGGAGAGGTGGCTTTTTCACAAGGCAGAGCCCAGAGCTTCGTGGCGTCTAGAGTAGAAGGCCGCGTAGATTTGTCTAAAGCCGTTATGAGAGGCCACGTATTGATATACGACACTAAAGGCGTAATAGATATACGTGGCGCCTCAATAGCCGGCGAGTTTATAATAGACAGACACAAAGGCGGCGTGTCGCTGGGGGCCAGGGCGTATTCTATCACTATAGCAAGAGTCAAAGGCGACGTAGATATATCTGGGGCTGAAGTAGAGGGGGATATCTATGTGCTTGAGTCAGAAGGCGATAGGCTAGATCTCTCCGGAGTAGAGGTCGGCGGCAGAGTCTATATACTTGAGTCGAGTTTCTCAGGGGTGAGAGTAGACAAGGCGGAGGTTTTGAAAAAAATCTTCTACGCCCGTTGAAGTCACTCCTCCACTACGTATACCACTAACCTCCCCACATTCTCCACCTCGGCTTGAATCACGTCCCCTCCTTTTAAATACTTCCCCTTCGCCCAGCCCACACCTGGGGGCGTGCCTGTGAATATCAAATCTCCGGGTTTTAGAGTAATGCCTTGAGACGCCCAGCTGACTAACTCCTGTACTTTGAAGATTAAGTCTGTGGTGCTCCCCTCTTGTTCTAACACTTCGTTTACCCAAAGCCTGAGGGCGAGTCTATTGGGGTCTGGGACTTCGTCTTTAGTGACTATGTAAGGCCCAGTCGGCGCCATGGTGTCCATAGACTTGCCCCAGATCCAATTCTTTCCGTATAGGCGAGCTGTCTTCTCCTCTGGGTTTTGCCAATCTCTCGCCGTGATGTCTACGCCGACGGTGTAGCCAAAGACATAGTCTAGAGCCTCTTGCGGCTTTATGTATTTCCCAGCCCGCCCTATTACTACTACTAACTCCACCTCCCAGTCCAGCCTCTCCACTACTCTATGTTTCAACACCACGCCTCTGTGCCCCACTAAAGTGTTTGGGAATTTGGGGAAGAAGTAAGGCCTCTCCGGCGGCTCCATACCTGTCTCCACGCCGTGCGCTCTATAGTTAACTGCTACACATAGTATCTTCTCGGGGTTTGGAACAGGTGGGAGCCACTGAAAATCTCTAACAACTGGGCTGCCCACCGCTGTCAACTCTTCTACTAGCCTCAAGGC
>JAWBJM010000041.1:0-15826 GCA_038832545.1 Pyrobaculum sp. | reverse complement strand
TTTAATTATATATCCTTTATTACCTATGTGACAGAAAAGTGGTACCAACTTTCAGTAGAAATTCATAGAAAATATGGGGGGAAGATCTCCGTTATACCGAAGGTCCCAATTTTGTCTATGGAAGATTTTGCAATATACTACACCCCCGGTATTGCAGAAGTCTCTAGACAAATTTATAAAAATTCAGAAATGGCCTTTGAGTTAACATCACGTTGGAATATAATAGGCGTAGTTACAGACGGCACTAGAGTATTGGGGCTTGGAAACATAGGTCCAGAAGCCGCTTACCCAGTGATGGAGGGGAAGGCGCTTATTTTCAAATATCTAGGCGGCGTCGACGCAATTCCTCTGCCTATAAGAGTAAACAACGCCGAGGAGTTTATCTCAGTTACAAAAGCTCTAGAGCCTGCCCTCGGCGGCGTAAATCTAGAAGATGTAGAGTCTCCCAAATGTTTCTACCTTCTAGATAGACTACGCCAAGAGTTAAAAATACCTGTGTGGCACGACGACCAACAGGGCACAGCTACGGCGACGCTGGCTGGTTTAATAAACGCTCTGAAACTAGTAGGTAAAAAGATTAGTGACGTCACTATTGCATTAATAGGAGCCGGAGCCTCTAATATATACACAGCCAGGATTTTAATAAAATACGGAGCAAAGGCTGGGAATTTGATTATGGTCGACAGTAAGGGGATACTCCACCCAGAACGCGACGACATTGATAAAATGATGATAGAAAACCCCTGGAAGTATAAATATGCAATAGAGACTAACGCCGAGAGGCGGAGGGGCGGTATTGCAGAAGCCATGAAAGGAGTAGACGTCGTAATTGCGGCCTCTAGGCCTGGTCCCGGCGTTATTAAGAAGGAGTGGGTCTCAGCTATGAATAAAGACCCAGTTGTATTTGCGTTGGCAAACCCAGTGCCAGAGATATGGCCATGGGAGGCTAAAGAGGCTGGCGCTAAGATTGTAGCCACTGGAAGAAGTGACTTTCCAAATCAAGTAAACAATTCGTTAATCTTTCCTGCCGTCTTCAGAGGGGCTTTAGACGTCCGAGCCACGACTATTACAGACGAAATGTTAATAGCCGCTGCGGAGGAGGTGGCTAAATTTGCAGAGGAGAGAGGGCTAAGCGAGGAGTATATAATACCTAAGATGACCGAGTGGGAGGTCTATGTAAGAGAGGCGGCGGCAGTGGCGGCGGCGGCGTCTGCACAGAAAGTGGCCAGATTGCCCAGATCTTATAAAGAAGAGCTTGAAATAGCTAGATCTATAATAGAGCGTAGTATCAAAATACTAGAGTTGTTAATGAGAGAAAAATTAATTTAGTTTTTTACCTTTGTTCTATGGGGACGTAGTGTAGATCGCGAGGCCCTACGTAGCACGCCCTGGGTCTAAATATCCTATTGTTCTCCCAATATTCTAAGACGTGTGCTACCCATCCCACTACTCTAGACATGGCGAATATCGGCGTGAAGTACTCATATGGGATCCCCATGTAGTAAAAAGCTATGCCAGACCAGAAGTCCACGTTGGGGTAGAGTTTCCGTTGTTGAAAATATGGGTGGTTCAACACCTCTTGCTCTATGGCGCTGGCAACTGCAAAGAGATTTTGTGGATCTCCAAATTTAGCCACGTAATCTCTGGCAAATTCTTTAAATATCTTAGCCCGTGGGTCGTAGGCTTTGTATACGCGGTGCCCAACGCCCATAAGCTTCGGTCCGCCGGGCCTAGTGACTGCCTCAACTATCTCCTTTGCTCTTGACGGGTTTCCAATTTCTAAATAATTTCTCACAGCCATTTCATTTGCCCCCCCATGTAGAGGTCCCTTGAGTGCACCTACTGCAGCTGCTATTGCAGAGTATAAATCACTTAAAGTCGAGGCGACAACATGAGCTGTAAAGGTGCTCGCAGGTACTTCATGATCTGCGTGTAGTATTAGATATAGATCTATGCCTCTTGTAGCCAATGGGTCCGGCTCTTTTCCAAACATCATATATAGGAAATTAGCCGAGTGAGAGAGGTCTTGACGAGGCTTGACGAGGTCCAACCCTCTGGCTAATCTATAATGATATGCCACTATTGTCGGCAACTTAGCCACAAGCTTCTCGCCGACTCTATAGGCCAAGTTGCGTTCCTCTGCCTTGTATCTACCACTTCTCAAAGCCTCCGCCACTTTTAAATTATCTTCGTCAAAGGCGCCTTCGGCGGCTATTGCTGCCTGTATTGCAAACATAGGGTGGGCATTAGCCAGGGCTTTGATTACATCTATTGTTGCTCTATGTAGTTCTCTATTGACGCGCAGTCTGGCTGTGTATTCTTCAAGTTCTTTTTTATTCGGCAGTTTTCCATATAGAACTAGAAATGAAACTTCTTCATAGTTTGTATAATGAGCCAACTCCTCTATTCTATACCCTCTGTACCATAAAATCCCCCTCTCTCCATCAATATCGCTTATAGAAGTAGTTTTTATTATAATGTCTTCTAATCCATGTACTATGTAGCCACAAGGAGATTGTAAAACTTTGCCGCTTGTCTTTATCTGTATAGTTTGTTCACTCACGTCTCTAATTCTAAACTATAAATTAATTTTAGTTACTAAAATTTAGATAATGAATTTTGCCAATATCAGATAGGATGCCGCCTGTCATCTCTCCGCCGGGTTCTCTTCATCATAGTTTTAAATTTTCTGAACATTTTAATACGATGGGGGTCAACGCCTCTACGAAAGTCTCCCCACATGTAATGATCAATGTAGTATTTGACACTAACCGAGGCCTTAAATAACTTGCAAGTTCTGGACTGTATTTGTCCAACGAATCTCCGAAAGGCGGCAGTGTTAATTCTGAATTTAGAATTAAAGCGCCACAAGAGCCTAGTCTAACTAGGCTATCGCGTACTTTTACTACATCTTTAACCTCTCCCTCCGTTACATGGGCTATACATCTCTTCCCACAGAGTACGCTCTTTGCCTGATCTACAAGAAATATATCGAGTATTCCACAGAATTTCAAAACTTCTTTTAGAAACGTAAGACCGCCCTCTGTGATCTTAACACCGCCTTTCATCACTGCCACATGTCCTAAGTCTTTCCCCCCCTCTAGTAGTGTCCTTACAACTCCTTCACCTATTTTTAACTCTTCTGCTATATTTTTCCTCCCCCTAGGCGTGTTAGATTGGCTCAACATAGCCAACATCTGTAAATATACAATCTCTCTATTTTTCATACGTAGTAATTTAGTATACGCTAAAAATTTTTTAAATAGGATATATGTTAAGACCTCTGTGAAAATTGAGGAAGTTAAGTCTCAATGGGAGCGTTTTGCCGCGCATAGCCACATTAAAGGCCTCGGGGTGAAAGATGGAAAAGTTGAATTTATAGCAGATGGATTTGTAGGACAAAAAGAGGCGAGAGAAGCCGCGTATATAGTCGTAAAGATGATTAAAGAGGGTAAATTCGCAGGCCGCGGCGTATTAATAGTAGGCCCCCCCGGCACTGGGAAGACTGCCTTGGCCTTGGGAGTGGCTAAAGAGCTAGGCCCCGAGACTCCATTCGTTGCCTTGTCTGGGGGCGAGATATACTCGCTAGAGGTGAAAAAGTCAGAGTTTCTTATGAGAGCCCTCCGTAGAGCTATAGGAATTAAAATACGGGAGTGGCGTAAGGTATATGAGGGAGAGGTTAGATCTATAGAATTTAGATACGGCAAACATCCCTACAACCCATATCTCCAAAGAGTGCTGGGGGCCACCGTTAAGTTACGCACTAAAGATGAGGAAAAGACGTTGCGTATCCCCGCTGAGATCGCTAGACAGTTTATAGAACTTGGAGTAGAAGAGGGCGACGTCATAACAATTGACGAAGAGACAGGCGACGTCTCAATAATAGGTAGGGGAGAAAGCGGCGAACAATACGACGTCGCTATGCGTAGAAGAGCCGAGCCGCCCAGAGGACCTGTATACAAAGAGAAAGAGATAGTTAGGTTTTTTACCCTCCACGACGTAGATCTATCATTAGCCAGACAGAGGGGATTGATATCTGTAATGATATTCGGCGTAGCTGAAGAAGTAAAAGAAATACCAGACGAGATTCGTAAACAGACAGACGAAATAGTTAGAAAAACAATTGAAGAGGGAAAGGCGGAGTTAATACCAGGTGTCTTATTTATCGACGACGCACATCTCCTCGACATAGAGAGTTTTTCATTTCTCATGCGTGCCATGGAGACTGAATTCGCCCCAATTATCATCATGGCCACAAACCGCGGCATTTCGAAAATTAGAGGTACAGACGTAGAGTCGCCCCACGGCATACCACAAGACATGTTGGACAGACTTGTAATCATAAAGACGAGGCCCTACACGTCTGAAGAAGTGAAAGAGATAATTAGAATAAAGGCTAAAGAACAAAACATAAATTTAGACGAGGCAGCCCTCGACCTACTTACATCTATAGGCGTCGAACATTCGTTGAGATACTCACTTCAATTACTCACACCAGCTCACATTATCGCTAAAGAGAGAGGACGCTCTACGATAACTAGAGAAGATTTAGAATATGTAAGAAAATACTTTATCTCAATTAAAGAGTCTATAGAGTATGTAAAATCGCTAGAGGGGATGTTCTTAAAGTAGCTTTTTTCTAATTTTATAGAAGTTATAAAAGGCGTAGATAAGAAAAATTTGTCCAATGTCTAAGTAGTATTGAGTGGTACCGTTAATAGTTATAGTAAAGAAGAGAGGGTATATAGAAATCCCATAGCCAGGAGGCTGCGAGGTGAATAACAAAGTCAAGTAGTGGAACAAAGCAGCCAAGGTAGATAGGGCGATTAAAGTCTTTCTAGCTTTTTGATTCGGCTTTATAAAAAACGTAGCTACAATTGCAGCGAATAACAAAGCCACAGTTGCCACAGTGGCTCTCCAAGTATAAAGCCACAGCGGAGTCGTCGACACAGCCAATATCCCGCCTGGAGTCACTATTTTATCGGGGGGCGGTCTAGGCGCCTCTGAAATAAATAACTCAACAGGCAGAAAAGCTGCGGCTACGGCAATTGCCACGAGAATTATATAAATTTTCATCGCAGCGCTTGGAAAATTCTGTACTGTTCTCCTAACAGACCCAGTGCAATATTAAAAGACAACATAAACACAAGGGCCCAAGTTACTAAGTTAATAACAGCCCTCCCTCTCTTCTCCCCAAGTCTTCTCTGTAGTAAAGTAGCAAATAACTGACCACCGTCTAGAGGATAGATAGGCAAGGCATTTATAACAGCCAAGCCATAGTTTATAACAACTAGCCAGAATATAAGCCTCGTAAAGTCTGTATTATAAAGTTCTTGACGTGTGACGTGTCCCTCGTGGACGCCGTATATTGGAAGACTCCCCAGCCCCAGACCAAAGTACACCCTCCCGTCTTTTTCTATAAGCGTGACGTTTATTACAAGAGTCTCACCACCTCTATCCACTACAAACTTAACTACCTCGCCAGAGCCACAGTTTCTCCTTATTTGTTGTAGAATTTCTAACAGCTGTCCACTTGAGGTAACCTCTTGGTCAACTCCACAGCCCACTACTTTTTTTACCACATCGCCTTCGCGAACCCCACTTCTATAAAGCGAGCCGTCTGTGTATAGCCACAATATACGTGGAGTGGTTATGAAAGTAGTATAGTCAACCTCTACAGAAAATCTCTCTAACCCTCTCATGGCGGTTATTACTACTTTGTCGCCAGGTCTACACGTGGCGTTGGTACTAATACCCATTAGAGGGCCTAGGCCTGCTATGATATTAACCTTGTCTATAAAGTCGTCTGGGCTGTAGACTCTCTCGTCTAAGCCACATCCACTTATCGCCACGACTCTATCCCCCGGACTTAGCCCATATGCAGAAGTCCCCAACACTGCTCCCTGAAGCCCGGCCCAAGCCCCCGCTAGTCCTATCAACATAGCTACTATGGCAATAACTACGTTTATAGCCACGCCGCTGGCTAAAACAGCTACTTTAGCCTCGGTAGTCGCTTTCTTAAACTTCTCCTCCTCTGGCTCTACAAAAGCGCCGCTTAGGATATAAAATAGAGAAAAGACCCCCACAGCCCTTATAGGTATGCCATATCTCAACGCTGCGTATCCATGCATAAGTTCGTGGGCAACTACCCCTACTACAATAGCCACTGCGATATACGGCAATTGGTCCCACGGCAGTGTCAAACCAGGTATTATAGGCATCACGCCGGCGGAACGAGCCGCCGCTGCTTCAACTGAGGCTCCGCTTATTAAATACTGTAAGGCGTTTATAGTGCCGCCGACTAATATTTGTATAAACCCCTGTAGTAACAGAATCTCTCCCGTCGGTCTAATGAACGGAATTACTAAAAAAACAGGCAGTAAAAATAACACCACGACGACAATTAGATATAGTCTACGTGGTACAAAACTGAATTTTTTAGTAAATTTCTCAACATACGCCACCGGTTTTTCACTCTTCCAATAAATCGCTATGAAATATCTAACTGCCTTTTTATTAATTAAATAAATTACCCCCACTACGGCGAACCAACTAGCTAGAAATATGATCCACGCATCCACGCCATCCTATCGTTACCTATATATAAATTTCTTTCTCTACCCCCACTGTTTTAAGTCAAGCGAGATAGTTAATCTCATCCACACGACGATTTCCCATATCTCACTTTGTCTAGACAGAGACTTATTTAGAGCGGATCGTTGTGTTATAATTCAAGAAAATTCCCTAGCCCCAGGCCATAGCTACAGCGGCTATTTATCACAGTTTCACTACTGAGGCTACTAAGTGAACTACAAAATTACATCAATGTCTAAAGGCCCGTGTGGCGTCTATAAAGAGGTCCTCGAATATTTGGATACGACTACCAACTGTGGCATATTAACCATAGTGTCTGACTTGTATATTATGTAGAGAAAGACACGGCGTAAAGTGGTTAAAAAATGTGTAGCCTACGTCTAGAGATCTACCACACAAAATTGAAGAAGTTGAATAAGTGAGTAGATGCACCCCAGAGCTTATGAATGGCTTCGGCATCGCCACTGTAGCTAAGGCATATATAAACTGCGACGTATTGTTATAGATTTGAATTACAAGTTTTAGTACTCAAAGCCACCGCTCGCCACGGCAATATAAAACGCCATGCGATACTGGAGGGGAGACAGAGCGGCGTTAAGACAACAACTCAAGCGTTGAAAACAAGTCTCAAAACGCCCCTCGGCAGGCTATAGATCTAACGTAGAACCTGCCCCCACTCTGTATATATTGAATTTCTTCTCTAACTCTTTTACTAACTGGGGTGCTGTGTGTATTGCGACAATACACCTAACCCCTAGGCTTTTTAACTCGCCGACGACTCTATAAATGAGGTATGGGTTGTGCGCAGTGCCTCCAAGCGCCCCCACAATGCACCTCGCCTTAACGCCTCGCTGCGATAATTTCCCATATGGAATTGTAAATAGTCCACATGGAGATATGACGACGTCGTTAGCTAAGACGACGTTTTCTCTACCCATCGCCAAGATTCTATACCTGTGGCCGCCTACTATAATATCCACGTCGTATTTCGGCTCTACTAGAGGAATATTAAAAACTTCAAAGCCGCCGATGTGGTGTGGATTTCTGGGGACGCCGACTACTCCCACCTTCGGCCTAATTTTAGAAGTAGTTTTGAATCTATCCGCTGCCTCTTTCGTACAGCTATCAAACAACAAGTTTTCATTTATCACAACTCCAAAGCCGTGGCTTGGCTCTAAGACACCTGGATATTCTGAACATATGGCAGTTATTTTCATCAGTTACATACTTAGTAAATGTTTATAAAGTAACGCAGAAGTGGTTTGCATGAAGAGAGCACTTATCACTATTCCATCTATAGTTATATTTGCTGCTATGTTGACTTACTTCCCAGATGCCTACTTTACAATTTTAATACTATACTTCGTCGTCTTTTTAGCTATTAGTATATTCTTCGGAGTGAGAGCCTATAGGAGAGGCGTAGCTGCTGTAAATGAGATCTCAAAGGGGAGGCCTATTATTGAAATAGATGAAAAAGAAGTAAATAAACTTATCGAAAAAGATAAAGAACTACTTTCTGAGTTCAGAAAGATTTCCAGAACTTCTCTCATACCCCTCCTTACAATCCCATTCTTCATTATACTCGCCGCGTTTCTCTTCCCAATACTTCCCATAGTTGCAGAGACGTCTCTAGGCCAACTACTGGGCGAAAAACTCGCCTTGTTTATAAGTTACGTTGCTCTCTTTGGGTTATTTGCTATAGTGTTTACATTACTCTTCAAACCGCCTGTAATGCCTAGAATTGTGAGAAACTTTAAAATATACGAGACAGGCGTCGTCATTGACAAAACTCTTGGCCTAAAGGCGCCTATAGAGGTGAGCGAGTATAGGACAAATACAGAAAGAAGATTTATAGAATTTAAAGTAAATAACCAAATATTTAGGGTGTATTATAAAGATATAAAAGAGCTAAATGAAATATTGTCAAAAATTATAAAACCTTTAAAACAGTGACGCAAGCGAGCCGGCGATCTCCTCTTCGCTCGGCCCCTTCTTCTCTTCCTCTTCTTTCTTCTCCTCAGTCTTCGCCGGCTGTTGTGCCGCAGCAGGCGCAGCAGCTACTGCTGGAGCTGCCGCCACTGGCGCAAAAGCGGCGGATTTAATCGCCTCTTCTATATTCACTTCTTTTAGAGCGGCGACTAGAGTTTTTATCCTTACTTCGTCTGGAGATATCCCGGCGGCTTGTAGTACTTTAGTTAAGTTCTCTTCATTTATTTCCTGTTTTGCATAGTGTAACAACAGGGCGCCGTATATGTATTCCATGAAAAATGCCTACAAGGTCATCTTTAAAAATTTTTACGTCCTCTATATTTCTTCAATCTTTATGTTCTTCGCCTTTAGTTCAGAGATAACTTGCTCGGCTTTGTCAGGCGGCAGTTTAATAGTGTAGAGATACCTAGACAGCCTAGCCTTGAGTTTTACATAGTCTTGATACTTCTTTACTCTCACCTCTTCTGCATTTTGTCCATATCTCATCCAAAGCTCAAGTAGGAAAATCTCCTTAGGCATGGCTACACAATACGGCTTATATATAAAGTTTTGGGATATGGCCGGGGTAACCCGCCAGGCTCATACGCCCCCCCTACAGGGGTGTTGCCTAGGGCAGTACGTATATATTCTTAGATTTATAAACTTTTCACAGTGCTGTATTGGATATGTGGGAGTGTTCTCATTACTTCAAACGTTAGGTTTGATAGTTGGTTCATTAGCCTGGCGGCGTGTTTTTCGCCGAGGGTGACTGCTCTCCTCTCTGCCCACCTGATCCACACTCTGGCCTCGTCGACGGCTGAGCACTCGGGCGAGGCGCAGACGAGCCAGCTGCGTAGCGGCGTGTCGGGAGAGATGGCGTATGTCAACTTCAGCGCTCTGCGGTACATCTCCACCGCGGCGTCTAGGTGTCTATCCCGCCCAGTGCCTAGGTAGAAGCCGATCTCCATGAGAGATATGCCCACCAGCCGCATGACCCGGCTCTGGGGCCGTGGCAAGATGTTCGCCGCCTTGTGGCTATACACAATGGCCGTGTCCAACGCGCCGTAGAATTTAATCACCGGGTCATCCTTCCTCCCACGTCTAACCTCCCCCTTCCAATACACCGCCGTGTCTCCTCCGTCGCCGGGGCAAGACAGCCACAGTAGACAAGGCTTTATCAACACTTATTTTCCGCCCAGAGACAAATATATTTCCATCGGACAAATTATGTAATTTAGAGGTCGTTGAAATTTTCAGTGATGAGGCCGCTGAGCATGGATTAAATGACTGTATTTCAGCCGTCTGAAGATTTATTTATCTAATTTCCCAGTCACATGCTTATAAAAAGGGAGAGGAGGAGGGGGGCAGAGTTGTTGAGAGAGGAGTTGGCTAAGCCTGGCATAGTGGCAGTGCCGGGGGTCTTCAACGCAGTGTCTGCCTTATTGGCTCAGCAGCTTGGCTTTAAAGCAGTTTACGTCTCGGGGGCCGCCGTCACTGCATCAATGGCACTGCCAGACCTCGGCCTAATTACACTTGATGAAATGGTGAAGGCTACTAAGTACATCGTAGATGCCGTAGATATCCCGGTAGTAGTGGACATAGATACGGGGTATGGAGAGGCTTTAAACGTCATGAGAGCCGTGCGGGAGTTTGAGTCTATTGGAGCCGCCGCTATCCAAATAGAGGACCAAGTCTTACCTAAGAAATGCGGCCATTTGTCGGGAAAGGCGTTAATCCCGCCGGAGGAGATGATGAAAAAAATCAGAGCGGCTATAGAGGCGAGGAGAAATCCAGACTTTGTAATAATAGCTAGGACAGACGCAGTGGGAGTCACGGGATTTGAAGACGCAGTAGAGAGAGCCCAGCTCTACCTAGAGGCTGGGGCAGACGTCATCTTCCCAGAGGCTTTGAGAAGTGAAGAAGAGTTTAGAGAATTCGCCAGAAGAGTAAAAGCGCCGTTGTTAGCTAATATGACCGAGTTCGGAGTCTCCCCCCTAATATCTGCAAAGAAGCTCGAAGAGTACGGATACAAGTTTGTAATATATCCAGTCACCGCGCTTAGAGTAGCTCTCTACTTTGTGAGAGAGGTCTACAAATCTATAAGAGACCAGGGGACGCAAGCGGCTTGGGTTGATAAAATGTTGACTAGGAGAGAGTTGTACGACTTAATTAAATACTACGACTATGAAAATATTGATAACAAAATAGCTAGAGAAATAGACGATCTATATAAATCGAGAAGAGAGAGAAGGTATGGATAGAGTGTCTAAGACGTTGGCAGAGTACATAACGTCGATAGATTATTCCAAAGTGCCTCTTGAGACTCGACATGAAGTTAAACGACGTATTATAGACTCCGTGGCTGTGGCAATGGCGGCATATACAGCCGAGCCTGTGGCGTTGTCTAGACGTATGGCCGCTAAATTCTCCATTAGGGGAGGGCCGAGGATAATAGGCACCTCTTACCGAACGACGCCGGAGCTAGCTGCCTTTGTCAACGGCTTAATGATTAGATACCACGACTACAACGACACATATCTCTCAAAAGAGCCCCTACACCCAAGCGACTTAATAGCGGCTGCTTTGTCAATAGGCGAATACGTCGACGCCAGAGGGACAGATTTAATAACGGCGGTGGCCCTCGGCTACGAGATATCTGTCACATTTTGCGACGGGGGGACACTTAGGAAGAGAGGCTGGGACCACGTCAATTTCCTCGGCCTGGGCAGCGTCTCGGCGGCGGCGAAATTATTGGCGTTAGATATAGAAAAAATACGACACGCCCTGGCGCTATACGCAGTCCCCCACGCCGCCATGCGTCAGACAAGAGTAGGCGAGTTAAGTATGTGGAAAGGAGCCGCGGCTGCTAACGCCAGTAGAAACGCGGTGTTTGCCACGCTTTTAGCAAAAGAGGGCTTTACAGGTCCTTACAAGCCCTTCGAGGGTGAGATGGCCTTTTTTAAACAACTACTCCATGGAGACTTCGACTATTCAGTCTTCGCCCGGATTGAAAATAGAGAACAGCCACGTAGAATATTAGATACTTACATAAAGCCCTACCCTGTGGAGTACCACGCCCAGACTGCAGTAGACGCAGCTCTAAAACTAAGAGAGAAAGTAAGAATAGAAGAGGTGGAGAAGATAGTAATAGATACATACGAGGCAGCCTATACTATAATTGGGCCTAAAGACCCCGAGAAGTGGGACCCCCACACTAGAGAGACCGCAGACCACTCTCTCATGTGGATCACAGCAGCCGCGCTGGTCTGGGGGCCTATAAAAATAAGCCATTATAAAAACGTCAGAGACCCCACCGTCCTCTCTTTAATGAAAAAAATAGAAGTGCGCCTAGACCCAGAATTAGATAAAATATACCCCAAGGCCTTCCCAACGGTCATAACTATTGTCACAAAAAGTGGGGCGAAATACACAGAGAGAGTTGACTACGCCAAGGGACATCCCAAAAACCCCATGACAGACAGAGAACTTGAGGAGAAATACCACGAATTAACTATTGACTACCTCCCAGAGGAGGTTAGAAATACAGCTCTTAAAATTATGTGGCAGATAGAAAAGTACGAAATAAAAGACCTACTAGACGCCTTGACTGTGTAGACTATACAAGGCGCACACCCGTCTGCGACTTGAATTACAAAAACCTCGGCGGCCACATTGACAAAGGGCTTAACGTAGGGCTGGCCGCCGCTATGAGTGTTAGCGGCGCTTGGAGTGATACAAATTGTCTCCAGATGCGTTTCACAAATTGATGAATATTTTCACCAAGACACAAAAGACATAAGAAAACGTGACGTGTTTTGTTGCTAAAGTAGAGATACAGTGGCTAGTGGACAACACTACTTTGATAAAATTCGACAACGACCTCCGTATCGCTAAGACGCGCCAGAGCTTAAAAAAATAGAGAGTTACCCTTGGCAAATTCCGTCTATACGGCCCCCATAAAGGCCGATTTCTATACTTGATGTAAAAAACGCCGCCTGGCTTATTGAGTTATGCTTACACTGGCGAATTGTCTATTCCTATGATCTGTCAGCGTGGTGATAGATTTCTACAAGGCTTCTCGATAGATCCGCTTTGGCTGTAATCCTTCGCCGACAGTAGTTAACTACGGCGGCGATTAGAGGCCTACTACCTCATTCCCATGAGCCGGGCGTCTTCTATACTGCCTCTCTTCATTAATTGTATATGGCATCGAGAGGATTTTTAGAACTGAGAGACGGGGCCCACTGGAAGGGGGGTTCTGTCCCGAATAGAGGCGGCCGCGAGAGTGTTGACAGATAGAGAGATTTGAGAGGCAGTGAGAAAACGTAAGTAGTCTCACTTAGGCCTATGTGACTTTATCATTTCTAATATGTGGCAGATGTCCACTTCCACGCATTTGACTTCTATATCTACGTCTATGTTTTGTATAACGACGTCGGCGTCTGGCGGCGGGTCCGGCCCCACATGTATTTTATAGCCCACTTTTCTATCTCTCATTCCCTCCACCACTACGTAATCCGCCGCTATGTCGCCACACGCAGCCTCTTTTGTATACAAGACGAACACCTCGCCGTTGTAAAACAACACTCTGTCCGCGCCCGCCCTCCTCAGTCTATAGGTATCTTTCGTCGGAGGCTCGGGCTCGTGGTGACTTAACTTCACAGCCACTACAACGTACCCCGCCTCTTTCAACTTCTTCACTATACGCTCAGCCACTACTGTTTTGCCAACGTCTTTATAACCTGTTATCTGGACGACGCAAGTCACGACAAAATATCTACTAAGCTCTTAAGTTCTTCTAAAGCCTTTTTAAAATTCTCTATAGCCTTCTCAGTGGGGCGGTATAGCTTCTTGCCGCCGTCTTCAACCTCCACTAACACTCCGTCGGCCACCATCCGTTTTAAAAGAACGTAGCCGTACACAGTGCTGATCTCAAAGCCGAGCCCCCTCAACTCTTGTATAATGGCGTAGCCGTGCAACGGCCCTTTTCTAGACAACACAGAGACTACGTACAGCCAGAGGTTGCCCTTCCCAATACATTTTTTAAACCTGGCGTATGCTCTCACCTCTCTCTCTCGCCAGTTATAAACGCCGACACGGCTCTATACGCCTCGTCGGGGCTCATATGGACAGGCGGGTTTTTAAAACCCCACGCAGAGGCGCTTATGAGCGGACCCCCCACGCCTCTGTCTAACGCCAACTTGGCCAATCTAATAGAGTCTATAACGACGGCGGCGCTGTTCCAAGCGTCGTGTACATCTAACGTCGCCTCTATCCTCACCCGAAGCCCGCCGAAGATCTCAGCCTCTATCAACGTATGTGCTATCTTTCTATCGCCTAGGAATTGTATATAAGCCACAGGCGAGATATAGGCGTCAAACTCTTGCCCCATGGCCATCATCTTCACCGCGGCGGTTTTAGTCTTCTCCTTGTCCCCTCTCCTGTGCATTAAGTTCACGAAGTCTGGAGTGCCGCCTACGTTTATCTGATACGTATCCACTATCCTCACCCCCCTAAGAGCCAAGAGGCGGATTAATGTCTTGTGGAACACAGTGGCTCCTATTTGGTTTTGTGTGTCGTCGCCTAGTAGAGGCACGCCCCGCTCGGAGAATTTCCTCTGCCAATACTCACTCACGGCTATGGGAGCAGGCATGGCGTTGATAAAAGCAACGCCGGCTCTCAACGCAGCCTCCGCGTAGGCCTCGGCGGCTTTCACAGCGCCGGTGGGCAAGTAGTTCACTAATACTTCAGTATTTGTAGAATTCAACTCTTTGACTACATCCTCCACAGAACCCTCGACGATTTTTGAGACCAACCCCCCCTCAGGCCTCCCATCTAGAACTGGGCCGGGCTTCACCACTACGCCCAATTTCGGAGGTCTGTAGACCACAGTGGCGTTGTTAGGCGGCTGGAAGATAGCCTCTGAGAGGTCCAGCCCCACTTTTCCCGCATCTATTTCAAAAGCAGATGAAAACTCTATGTCTCTAACTGTGTATCTACCAACTACTTTAAAAGCCACGGGCGGCTCTATGTCAAGTCTACTTTTATACAACTCGACGCCTTGTACTAAAGCAGAGGCACAGTTGCCAACTCCCACAACCCCAACTCTTATGGGCATATCTATCTTAACAAACCTGTTAATAAATACTACGCCCCCGTGAAATAGCGCGAAAGACTAAGACTCTTATGGATTATAAATAAGCCACGGCGTAGGCGTGGGCAAATGGTTTAAAGCGACTGCCGTTGTAGTCGTAGCCTTATTCAGTGTGTTGAACGACTTCGGCGGCGGAGGTGTCGGCTTTAAGACAGCCGAACCGTCTAAGACGTCCTCCAAGACGTCGAAGCGCCCACCAGCTCTGTCTTAAAGCTTGACGTAGTAGACGACGTAGACGTAATAGACGCGTCGTTATTTATACTGCCGGCAGTGCAGTTGAATTTCACATAGCCCGATAGAATAACGCCTACTAAAGGCCCGGCGCCGCGATACGTCGTCGAGACCAGAGAGAGGTTGGTAGAGGCGTCTGTGGATAAGATAGGCATAATGGTCGTAGTGATAAATGGGACAGACGTAGCCGTGGCCACTGTGGCCGTAAGCCCCAGACAGATAAAAAAGCATTAGATAGAGAAGAGGCAGCAGAGATCCAGATAGAGATGAGGGGGGTGGCGAAGAGAGAGGCAAAAAAGGCGTGTGCCTCATCTACCTCGTGTCCAGAGGCGTTGATTATAAGAGAGGCTTAGTGTCAAACAGACGCCGTGACGATACCACTACTTAGAGTTAGAAATCTAGCCGGCGTATACGGCGCCTTCGGCATAGGTCTAGCGAATATTACGGTTTAGCTTCGGCGTAGCTATACAAGAAGACATAGCAGACGTACTAAATATAAATTTTAGAATTGAGCCCTACGCCTACGTACTAGGCCAACGATGCGGCAGCATTCTATCCACGACTACACCCACCTCTGGCGACATAGCTAGGGCTATTTACGTCTGGGGTAGGAGGAGGGCTAAGGCGTATAGATATTGACTAGGTATAAATATTGACTTCTTGACACAGGGCTGTCTACTCTGGGGCTCCGACTAGCTCTATAGAGCGTATCCCAACTATATACACGTAGTGGGACGGAGGATGGGAATGGAGGCATTTGATTTATCGGTAAGAGCCGGCACAGTCAGAATAGCGTATAGAACTTACGTCGGCAACCTCTCTTGTAGATACCACCCGGCGGAGATTGTGTATGTGTATAAACGCCAGTCCGTAAGCAGA
>JAWBJM010000040.1:0-15904 GCA_038832545.1 Pyrobaculum sp. | reverse complement strand
AGAAGTAATATTAATTTAATTATCTTACAATATTTATTATATATAATTGCAAAAATTTATATAGGTTTATTGTTTATGACTTAATGCGGAGAGAGACCGCCGCAGTTAGGGGGTATAGGAACCCAGATCCCTACGGCTCTCTCCAGCCCCCCATTTATCAAACAGCTGTTTTTAAAATGGAGGGTGAGGCCCAGAAGTCTGACAGAGGGGTAGACTTAAAATACAGCCGTGAGGAAAACCCCACGCTCAGACCTCTTGAAGAGGTCTTGGCGAAGTTAGAGGGGGGCTACGACGCTCTTGTCTTTAACAGCGGGATGGCCGCCATTTCGACAGTCTTTTTCTCTTTTCTAGACTCTGACAAGACTGTTTTGACTACAATGGAGGCATATGGGGCGACGCTTAAACTTCTCAACTCTATGTCAAAATTCGGCGTACGTGTCCGAAAGGCCTTTCCCGACACTGACGTCTTTATAGAGTTTTTAAAGTCGACAAGACCCCATTTCGTCTTTTTTGAAACTATCACAAACCCCATGCTTAGAGTTCTAGACTTGGGAGAGGTGGTAAAAACTGCAAAGGACTTGGGGGCTTTTGTAGTTGTAGACAATACATTCGCCACGCCTGTCTTAACTACGCCGATTAAATACGGCGCAGATATTGTAATACACTCTAC
Organism: Pyrobaculum sp.; assembly: GCA_038832545.1. Classification (GTDB taxonomy): domain Archaea; phylum Thermoproteota; class Thermoprotei; order Thermoproteales; family Thermoproteaceae; genus Pyrobaculum. Next base: position 15,234 of record JAWBJM010000040.1, on the reverse strand, counting down.
TTCAAAATACCTAGCTGGACATAACGACGTAATTGGAGGCGTAGCTGTGGCGACTAGCAAAGAACAAGTTGACGACATATGGCACTGGCGGGCGATGTTGGGAGGAATTATGCAGCCATTTGAGGCCTTTCTAACTCTCAGAGGTGTGAAGACTTTATTTGTGCGGTTTGAGAGACAATGTAAAAACGCCTTGGCTGTGGCTGAGTTTTTATCTGAACATAGTAAAGTGGCTGAGGTGATTTATCCAGGTCTGTCTAGCCACCCGCACCATAGTCTAGCGAGGCGTCTCTTTGGCGACAAATTCGGCGCTGTAGTCTCTTTTAGAATCAGGGGGGGACGTGATGCGGTATTTAAATTTTTTAAATCTCTTAAGTTAGTGATGCCGAGCCCAAGTCTCGGAGGTGTTGAGAGCATAGCCACGTACCCAGTCGCCAGCGCGGCGTCGCCAATTCCAGAAGAAGATAGAAAGGCTCTGGGGATAACAGAAGATTTAATAAGACTGTCTGTGGGACTGGAAGACCCCCAGGACATAATTGAAGACTTGGCTCAAGCCTTGGCGTGAGTATTTGTGTAAAGTGTAGAGGGAGGAAATTTCTCTGCGGGCTGTCGAAATGTCCCGTTGTCGATAGGCTTAGAGTCTACACCATAGCCTGGAGATACGCAGCTAGAGGCGAGGTGTACGGCTCCACTCCCCCCGCTGCGGTGGTGGGCGAGAGTGGGTGGCCGAGAGTGAGAGTGTACATCGGCGAGCCTCCTGGAGTATTTGGACAAGAGGCTCGTAGATACGACGCACCTGATGCGCTGTGGGGCCTCTCCCTGGAGGAGATAACGAGGCTAAGGAGTTTTTTAGTGTTTGGAGTGAAGACAGTCTCTAGGCCGTGGGACTTGGGGGATTTGGCCTACGCAGCTGTGTCTAGCAGTCCAGTAGACGTTGAGATGAAGTTGTCGAAGACGCCAAGCCTCGAGTTGAGATTTGACCTTTTTGAAAAGCCCATGGGTCCTAGGGCACCTCTTGAGAGAGTTAGAGTTGTGGGGAACCCCTCTATCTACCCGAAGCTAGATAGAATTATCCACGATGACGTCAAGGCGGGAGACGCCGTGGTGGAGTTGTATAAATGGGGGGTGGATATATACACAATACAGAGGGCCATGTCTCTAGGCCTTTTGGGGAGGCAGAGGCGGAGGAGGCTAGTGCCAACTAGGTGGAGTATCACAGCTGTAGACACCATAGTTGGCGACTGGTTGGCGCAGAGAGTGAAGTACCTTGACGAAGTGGTAGAGGTGTTGTACGGCTATGGTGAGTATTTAGACAATTCGTACTTAGTAATTGTGGCGCCGGGCCCCTTGAAGTTTGTATATTTAGAGAGGTGGGTCTCTCCTTCAGGTGTCACAGAGGTTTTTGTAAAAGAGGATTTGAGAGGGAGGCGGAGTTTATTAGACGGCGGGTTTGAGGCGGCTAGAGTAGCAGTCTTAGAGAAACTAAAGGCGGCAGGTCGTCGAGGCACTGTGGCAATTGTTAGAAAAATCGGCCCTGGGTATTATACCTCTGTGGGGAATTGGCAAATTAGAGAAACTGTGAGAAGAATTGTGTTGAAGCCGCTCGACGAGCAATATGGCGAGTATGTAAAAAAAGTGGGGGTGGACCCCCTCGGGTTGATAAAGAGAGAGGGGAGACTTATCTAATATACAAGACGCCGTCTGGTGTACTCCCCACCGTCAGCCTCCCGCTAGTCTTTAAAATCTCTGCCTTTGTCTTAGGTACATATAAGCCGCAGCTTAGGTAGACGTAGTCCCCCACCTCTACTACTTTAAATCTGCCGTATACCACAACTTCGCTGCCGGGGTTCTCTAACACCATCTTGGCGGCGACACAAGGCGCAGGTGTGGCGGAGAAATTTGTCAACATGGCGACGTAGGTGCCCAAGGCCGCGGCGGCCAACGCCGTCACAGCAGCTACGTACAAGACGTCGTCTATCACGGCCTAAAGCGACAAGTCAAATTTAGGACTCTGTAGGAGATACCTGGAGGGGCTTTTAAGTCGCCACAAGTCACTAACCCACTGAATCTATACACGGGGGCGGGGTCTCCAGCCTCGGCGTATTTATACGCCTCTGGCCAGTAGAGATATATAGAAGAGAGATCTGCCTTTGAATACTCCACCGGCTTTAAAAAAGACAGTGCGGCGATGGCCATGCCCAGTAGGATTGGTATAAACACTAACTCGGTTCTCATGTCCTCGGCGTAGCGCCAGTGGAAAAAGTTTAACAAACTAACACTAGCCTAATTCTAAACCTAAGGCCGTCGTATATGTATGTGCTCTCCACCACCTCTGGTTTAAAAAAATCCACTGTTTTGCACGGGGCGTAGTAGTGAGTGAGTACCACCTCGCCGCCGGCTTCTGAAATCCACGGAGTGACTAAGGCACATCTCTCAAACACCACAGTGTTGTTGTTAGGCGTATACGTCTTATTTAGAATTGGCAAGATAGATGGACAACTCCCCACAGCTAGTGTATACAACGGCGGCGTGTGGCCCGGCTCATCTACTAGAATCCACCGCCCCCCTATCTTTTTATAGTAGACTACGTAGTGACTCAACGCGTATATGTTGTTAGATTTGTACAACGCCTCTGCGGCCACTGCCTTAGCTAAGTGTGGAAGGTCTGACGGCTGTATTGACATGAGACTTACTGCCACCGCCGCCGTCGCCGCGACTGCCGCGGCGACGTAGAGTAGATATCGTAGAGTTAACATGTCCCGTGTATTAAAACCATAGACGTGTGTAGGCGGCTGCTTAACGTAGGCCATGTCTTAAAGAAAAGCCGTGGTTTTGGCCTCCAGATCTCCGCCGTGTTTCTAACCTCTACGCTATAGCTGACTAACGGCAGCACTAACACGGGGTCCCAGGGGTATATCATAGAGACGTTAAGCACAACACATCTCCCATTTATTACTGTCTGGAGCGTCCATGTACCATTGCGTCGTAAATAAAACGCATAGCCCGCCACCGGCCCCTCAGCTGTCACTTTAACTAAGTGGAAGCCCCCAGACCTCTCTATTGTAAACACAGGCTCTGTATATCTCTCTACAATCTTCACCTCTCTGAATAGACTCAACACGCCCCAGAAGTCTCCCCAAGCGGCTAGTTGTGAATATTCGCCCCGGGGGACGCATCTAAAGCCCCACCAACGGCCTCCTTCCCCCAGGGCGTTCAGCCCGTGGAAATATGGAATATTCGCCAAGTACATATACGCCGTGGTGTTTAAAAACGCCGATGTAAATCTCTCCGGCGCCGGGGTGACTATCTCAAGTCTTAGAGAGACGTCGTTAGATATAAACACTACGAATTCATACGCCCCCCGCCCCACCTCTTCTACAACAACTCTTACAGGCCCCGTCCAATTAAGAGGCGCAATATATATAGGCCTCGCGCCGATGTCTAGCCGTTGGCATGGAGATAGCGGCCTGTATTCAATATGCCACCCAGGCCCTACGTAGACGCCAGAGAAGGGAGTCCATACTCTCCTCACCTCCGCCAGGGGCTGGCTTATATTTAATACATACATCTCCATATCTGGCTTTAACACAACGCCGCGTTCTACATATACGCGCACTGAGGCCTCGCGTTTTTCTCCAGTGTAGATTAGTAGAAATATATAGCCTGCGCCGGATAGAACTAAGTCCGGCACGGGGGGTGGGGCCGGCCCCCATGCAACAGCCCGATATGTGAGACACATGGCTGAGTCACAAACTGTCGCCGGTACGACGTAGAGTAGCCACGGCCCAGTGCTGTTCGACACGGCGGATGCAGCCCCCATGGGCAGCGCGTCTGTCCAACCAGCCGGGTGTTCAACTCCGCCGTCCACTCTTTCGTATACATAATCGTAGAAGGGGCCGACTGCGGTAGAGTGTAAATGCTGCCTCCTCCCACTAGTGGTATTTCTATACTGCGCTACTCCATAGACTTCGCTAATTAAAGATACGCGGTGGGGCGGCGGCACTTCACACATCTCTGGGACGTCGAAGTCTCCAGTTTCTGAGTTAAACGCCCAGACTCTAAGCCTATAGGTGTGCCAAAAATACAGAACGGGGTCTCCCACTACTAAATTCATAAAGTCTGAGAAGCCCCCTACTCCACATCGACGGGGCGTTTTCACAACCATCCAGTCTATTAAGTTGATTTTTGTAATTGGCCAACCCGCGCCGCGCGGCCCCACTCTGGCGTATCCTACCCAAGTCCCATTTACTTTTGTAAATATATGTTGTGTAGAACGGCATTTAAACACCTCGCTTGGCCACTGTCTACACGGATCAGGCGGCGAGTACCAAGCAGTCACTACTCTAGACCAGCTCTTATCCACGGCTATGGAAAAAAGGGCGAATTTCACGCCGTCGTTGACGACGACGACGTCTCTATGGCTATACCAAAGCTTCCCACGGGCGCCGGGTTCTTCGTAGTTTATTAATTCGCCGACTCTATCCACCGCCCTTAGATAGGTGGCAGGTCTAGCGCCTATCCATACGTCGCCAAGTCTCCATAAAACCGCCGCAGATAGTCTAACTACAGACCCTAGAGGCATTAAGACTACAACTCCCTCGCTGTCGATAAATCGATAGCCCCCGACGTCTACAGATATCCAGGGCTTTAACACATTGCCAGACTTATACGCCACCGCCGCCATTGTTATATTCCACACCCACCCCTCACCAACCCACGTGGAGTTGCCCCCCACGTCGATTATAAACGCCTCGGGGGGCTGTAGAGGTATATAACCCCCTCTAAAAGCCACTACACGTGTTATATAGAGAGGCACAGACTTGGGGGGGTAGGCCACTACTTCGCCCCACTCTAGAGGCTCAGCTATAATTTCTACACTAACTCTACGTAAGTAGGCGTCTCCGCCGAGATCTGTAGACAACGGCGTATTTCTATATGTATAGTAGTAGGGGTTGGGCAACGTGGCGTTGACGCCGTGGAAAGAGACAGTAGAGCCGGCGTCGACTCCATTTACTCTCAACGCAGTCCAGCGGCGAGTGTCGTGTGAAAGCTGTACGAAATTATTCTCTCTATACGGCTCACAGACAACATCATTGTGCTCAACTCTGAGGCTTCTACACACTCCCCCAACGTGATACTGCACCGGCTGTGACACTCTAATAGCCAGTCTATCGCGTCTATTCACATCCCCCCTCCCTACAGTAAATCTAACCATTACGCTTTCTCTCGGCGGCTCTCTCACCACTACGTTATAATACAACTCTCTCACTAGAGCGCCGTCGTATCTATACTCACATCTATACCGGTCTAACTCCCATATCTCTCCGGCTTTAAAGTGATTCAGCGTCAATACGTACTCTAAGTCTCTGTCCCAAAGTACAGACTTTAAACGAGCCGCGGCTTTCACTTCCCGGGCTTGTATAAAACCCAAGCCCCAGGCCTCTAAACTCTCGCCTTTGTATACTACAACTGGGGCCTCTCCTCCGAGAAGTGGACCGACTGAAGAGAAGGAGAACGAAATCTCTACGTCTACAGTGGTGTCGACAGTGATTGTGTTGACTTTTGTACAACTCACTGTCCACTGCCCCCAAACCACTAGAGCCACTAGAAGTATGAGTAGTGTCTGACTCCTCATGGAGGACTGTGTCTAAAGAGGGAAAAATTTTCAACACGGCTTCGGCAGAGTTATTAACTATGACTACTGTGTTTGACTCCTTCGTAACAACTAAGTGGAATCCATAGGGGGTAGTCAACTAAGTAGACCCCCAACGCGTCTCGAGGCGCTATGATGTATATCGTCGTAGTTTTAGATGTAGTGTTGTACACCATAAATCTCTCCACTTTTAAAAGGTGGTCCCCCTTGGTGAATAGAAAATAGCGACGTATTGTCTCATTGTTGTACAAAACGGCGTATGTCTCCACCCACGCCAGTGGGTCGATAGAGTGTCTAAATTTAACTACATATATCGTAGCTGGTTCTCCGCTTGGGAAGGCACCAGGGATACATTTTTCTACATAAGCCTCCACTTGGTACAAGACGTTTTTTACCAAGCTGGAGAGCCTCGCCCCCCTCGGAGCGGCTAGTGTGAGACTAGACCCGTTGGGCAGTGTGAAATTAACCCACTCCGCCCATACGACGTTGACTCTATTCTTAAACAACGTGAAGTTAAACACTACGGCGTCGGGGGTCTGTACGACGTCTTCTAACTCCCACTTGGCCTTGTATAACCGCTCGGCCACGTCTATCGTGTATACACTGGGAGTGTGTAGAGAGGCGTATAGGACAGCCCACGCCACTATTATGACTGAGACTACGCCGAAGGCGAGAGACCACATATCACTCCGTTAAGACGCTCTGTCCAACGACGGGCTGTGTGCCGTCGCATGAGACGTAGGCCACTCCGTTGATTACCCATATGTACATAGTCTCTCTACACTTGACAACTTCGCCATGCCTAAGAGGCGTGTTTATTAAATAGGCCCAGGCGTAGACTGCCACCGCCCGTCCCCCTCCGTCGATTAAATACGCCTTGTCTAACTGTATCACTTTGTAAACCCCCGGGAGTTTGTAGACACAGTCTGTACAAATGGGGACGTAGAAACGCCCCTCCCATGTGTTTAAAAAACTGGCGACTATAGCCGCAGTCATTGCCGCAAGCCCGGCGAATATAAGCACGTCTCTTATGAACATACGTATTCAATCAATAACCACCTCCCTCTTGAAGTGAGGCCCTTAGGCGTACACCCCTCCACTTCTCTTACATCAAGAGGTGGGGGGCACCACAGACCTGTATAGGGGTCGTCGCCAATTTTTACAGACGGCTCTGTTAATAATACACAATCGTAGCCGCCTGGATAGACTCTGAAGACAGCCACTAATCTCCAAGTAGGCGGAGTCTCTATCTTGTCGCCGTGTTCAACTACTATTAAGTCAAAGCCGTCTCTCTTAGAGACGTTGTAGACATAGAAAACTCTAGACGGCGTATCTTCTGAGGGGGCGTGTGGAGAAGCCACAGTTTTCGTATAGAGAAACGGAGAGAGAGAGGCGGCTGTGAAGAGGAGAAGTGTTGAAAAAGCTGTGAAAAAAACTACGGCGGCCACTACGTCCTCCATACCCCCCTTCTCCTCAGTATTAATAAAGCCGCAGCTGCCGCAGCCCCGGCGACTACTACAATAAAAATATCAAACCCACCCCCCTCTGTCTGGAGTTGTAGATACATACTCTTCCACTTCTCAGCCTCTATAGAGGCCTCTATTAGTCTCCCCTCGATCTCTTCTAACTGTCGCCTAGCCGCCTCCAGCTCTTTTCTCGCCTCTTCTAACTGACGTCTTAAATATTCAGACTCTCCCCTAGCCGCCGCTAAGTTTGTCTGGAGGAGTCTAATCGCGCTTTCTCTCTGAACAAGCGCCTCGCGTAGATTCTTAATGGTCTCTTCTAAAGCGGCTACTTTAGCCTCTGTCTGTCTCAACGCAGCAGTAGACGCCTCTCTCTCAGCCAGTGCCTTTTTCAACTCTTCTCTGAGTTGTTCCACTGTCGTGTATAAATTACGTAGTTCATACAAAAGGTCTATTTGTACCTCTTCTATCTTGAATACAGTCTTAGTCAATCTGTCGAGATACCACCCCGTTGGGATGTAGCCCACGAACCTACCTACGGGTGTAGACGCCTCTATAGATTTGTTTACAAAATCCACAAACCCCCGGTATGCAGAGAAACGTAGTGGCAGCCACTTAAGCCAGAGCCAGGACTCTCCATCTCTTGTACAATACACGTCGCCTATCCACAACTCTGCCCAACTAGACGCGTTTTGTCTCTCTAATACGTCCACTGCGACAAATCTACAAATGCTCTGTAGGTACAACACCGCGGCGCTATGCTCGTCGCTCAAGCCGTCGAAGTCAAGCCCCTTTTGTTTTATATAGACTGTTTTATCTCCCACCGCTGTGGTAAAAACAGTGGCGTTGTAGACATAGGCGTTTATCAACTGGGCGTGGGGCGGGACCCAACTGACCAACTGTCCTAAAACAGATATGGGGAGGAGGAGTAGGAAAAACAACATATTTTTAAGAGAGTCCAACAGTGACGACGCCTTTCGCGATTTGTACAGCCTTGCCAGAGGAATCAACTGCGTATACTACGTATGTATACTGCCTCCCCATCTCCATTGCGTAGTTAAATCTACAAGTTGCCGACTGACCAGCCACTAGGTTTAGCCTATTTGGCAGAGCGTTAGTATCAGTGCTTGTTATACAACCTCCGCCAGTTAGTAACATCGTGGTTTGTTCACCTGTCGGGCCCACTCTCATGTACACCCCAGTCACTCTGCCGTTTAACACCTCTATAGTGACGTCGAAGCCGCCTCTGTCGGCTGTGACTATGGCGTTGGCTCTAACAGACTCCGCCGCCGACTTTCCAATACCTTGGAAAGTCAACACTCCTATCACTCCCACAATTATAAAGGCGGCTGCTATTAACAACGCCTCTACTGTAGTCAACCCCTTGAGTTTTTTCCTAGACATGTCCCACCACTCGCCACAGTCGGAAAAACTTTACAAAATCCACAACAAAGCTAAGTAAATTGCTAAACCGACCGCCCCCCCTAGAGTGGCGGACTTATGGACCCCCAGCGGAGTTAAAAACACGGCTATGAAAGAGGCCGCTATTAGAGATAGAGACGTGGCTACTACATGTCTCACCTCTTCATAGGGCGGCGGCGTGAAAAACGCGACCACGGCCCCCGCCTCTACTAACGACTTCACGGCGGTGGAGACCGCCACGGCGAGGATAAAGACAGCCGTTAGATACAGTGCGAAGTACGCCGCCGCTAGTTTTACCATCTTTCTCACTGAAGCCGTCTCTATGTCCACAACCGACTGGATGTACTCCACTGCCTTAATTGCAGCGGCCCCGCCCGCCTCTGTAATGGCTTTGTACATACTCTTAGCTAATACAAAATACCTCGAGGGGATTAGGTAGCCGTAGGCGAGTTTAGAAGCTATGTAGAATTTGTCGGATAGCCTAGCCATAATTAGATCAGGCGGCGCCCCCTCTCTTAACATGGCGGCAACTGACCGCAATAGAGGCGCCACCTCCCCCCTTATAGAAAACCACCACAGACGCCCCTTAGCCCAGAGCCAGAGATACGTGGCCGCTCCCACCCCTAAGAAGGCGGCGGGCGCCGCTGTCGTGGCTAACATAACTGCGGCGGAGAGCCCTATGGGGATAGAGACTCCATAAGTTTTCCAAAAGTCTAAGTCGCGGGGGGCCACAATTATAGCCACCGCCCCTACGGCAGTCACTATTGTGAACAACAATGCGTAGAGAACCCACGGCTCTACTACAAAGACCCCCACGGCCCAGAGGAATAGTAGAAAAAGAGGCGTTAGAAACAACGCGCCCAGCGCGCTGTAGATAGACTCGTACATCTCTACACGTGCCTGTGTCTTAGACACCGCCAGAGTCTTCATAGAGTCTAGGAAGGTATGTACTAAGACATTTCTATCTACTCCAGCCTCCTCTTGTGCCAGGGCGTATCCAAAAAGCCGCACTACCTCTTCTCTATCTTCTATTAATCTACTAGAGGGGCTTGGGAGGAGTGAGGCCACGAATAGTCTTCTCGACTCCTCTTGGTCTAACTCGGCGGTGTTAAACGACGTGTATTTCAAAGCCTCGTTGCCAGAGGTCACTCCTAGATAAGTGGCGAATATAGGCGCCGCGGCGATGTAGAACTCTTCTCTCTTCACAAACCTATTTTTTAGACATTAGAAAAAGTTTGACAAAACTTCTCTAATGTGTAAAAGCTTATTGGCTCTTCTCACAGAGTCGGGGATCTCTCTCACAGCTTGGCTCGGGTCGACGCCAGACGCAACTCTCCTCAACACGTAGTCCACCACGGCGTCTATGTGGCGTTGTAGATCTATTGAAGAGGCCACTTGTCTCCAATCCTCCTCCTCAAGCCAAACCCCCGACTTGGAGAGCCTCAGGATTGACTTAAACAATTTGTCCTCGTCTACGCCTAGAGACTTCGCCAATTCACAAATCCAATTGGCAGTAGAGGCCGTGAGTCCCTTTTTCAACGCCTTCTTCAACACCCTACAGCTCATCTAGACTCTAGGAGGAGGAGGGCTAATTTTAGATAGGGGTCGTTTTTCCCCTCTAGCGCCTTTATGACGACATCTCTAGGCAAGATTGACAAAATCTTTGCAGCTAAGTCGTGGGGCATTTCTGCAAGCGCCTTTATTAGACAATCTCTCCACTGTTCTCCAACCGGCGTCTCTATAGATTCGCCTTCATTAGACTCGAGGACCTCTTCTAGAGACTTCTTTCTAATCAACATACCCCCCAGTGTCGAGTAGTGGAAAAATTTTAGACATAGCCAAACCTCTTGGCTTCTTCAGCCACGGCTGAGTGGAAGTCAATTCTCTCAGCCCATATGGCGTCCACAACTACTCTCCTAGCTACGTGTGGATCTTCCTCTTCCGCCGCCTTTAACAACGCCTCCACCCGGAGAGCGAGCTCTTTTTTTAAACTCACGCCGTACATATCCTCGACGTAGTCCTCCAACCAACCTGTTATTTTAGACACCTCCGCCACGCCGTCTTCGACAACCACGCCGGCCTCTTTTACAAATCTCTCGCCGCCGACTGCAGCCAGTTGTATAATTAAAGTGCCCTCGAGCCCCTCCCGCGGCGCCTCGGCCTCTGTAATTCTCAACAACGCGTCTTTTATAGAGTCGCTGTGAAGTGTAGTCAAAGCCCCGTGGCCCGTCAGTTTATAATTCACAAGCGTCTTCAACTCTTGTGGAGTCCTCGCCTCTGCTAAAGCCACGATTGTGTGCATAGTGCCGTATCTAAGGGCCTGGTCTAGGGCGGGCCATAGTTTATCTTCACTCGGCACTGATATATGTAGTATCTGCCCCTCGAGGGGGGCCCATATCTCTCTAGCACCTCTCTCTACCACAACTACTTGAAACCACGGCGGAGTGAAATAAAGCAACAAATTCAACTGCGTAGTTTTGCCGCTGCCCATCCCCCCAGAGAAAAAAACACTGCCTCTAGTCTCTAGCACTAGAGTGGCTAATGCCAATAGCTCAAGCCCCTCTGGCGACATACTTCCACTCCTCCGCTCTTCTCTCTTCTCTAGGCGTCTATATAGATAGGGCCTTAGAAGATGTCTTGAAGGCTTTGGCGTAGACGACACTTTTCTAATATTGACGTTGTATTCTAACAAATCTGCCGCAATCCTTGCCTTGTATACAAAATCCTCTCTAGTCATAAACGGCCTGTCCATAGTTAGAGATGGTAAAAGCTGCTTCACTACGACGTACATAAGAGGCTCGGGTATTATGATATTGGTAGGCAGCCTCATCTCATTTCTCACAGCCACCACTCGCCTATACCTACCCAACTCCACCACTTGGAATTTTAAAAACTCTAACTGCTCTCTAATCGTCTTGGGGATATAGGTATATTTAACAGCCGGCGCCACTGACTGCGGTATGACGATTTCAGTTAACATAGGGTCTCTCATTAACGCCTCTAACGCGCCGTAGCCGCCGTAGTCTCTAGCGCCGGAGTATCTATCTAAGAGATAGTCCACTACCTCTCTAAATTCTTTATACAAAGTCCATATATATCTATCGCCCAGCCCCTCTGCAATAGACTTCATTAACTTGGGGTACTCTCTCTCGTCTGGAGGGACAGCCCCCCTGAGCATAATTAAGAAGAGGGCAGACTCAAGCTCTGCCGGTATCTCCGGGTCGATTACGACATACATCAAATCTTTTGTAATACAGACGTCTGTCCTAACGCCCCGATCTACTAAAACCCCCTCTTTTCTTAACCAACACCGAGAGGTCAGCGTCTTATCTGCTCTAGCGTAGATCATGCTAATTTAATCCTCTCTAATATAGTAGAAACAGCTTTTCTATTCTCTCTGTCTCTAAGAATTGAATTAGTCACGGCGTCGCTGTAGTACTCATCTATTGAGACTCTCCTCAACGCCACTGGGGCTATCCTCTTCGCCATTTTTAACTCATCTTTCTCCACCATATTCACCACTACCAGCGACGAATATGCAATATAGCGCCGGTACTGCTCAGTCTTGACGTCAGAAATTCGAGAAATCAACCTCCTGTCTGACATAAAGATATTAAAGACGCCTTGTCCATGTAGTTTAGCCAAGACCTCGACCCTGAGGGCCGCCGCAGTGTCAATCACTACAGTGTCCACTGGCAGTCGGAGTTTTTGTACAAATTTAGGCATGTAGGCCACCCATTCTGTCAATATTTCTACGAAGTCTTTTACTACATCTTCGCCAAATTTTTGATAAAGCTCAAAGGCCTCGTACCCCGGTATTATGTACAAGACGGGGGAGACTCTATGGACGTAGGGAGCCCCCCCTTTTAAATACGGCGCGAGCCATCCCGCCTTCTTCGGCGCCCTGAATAATTGGGAAATGTCTGCCTTCTCCCAATCCATATCGATAACTAACGTGTAGCCCTTAGCCACTGACAAGACAGTAGACAAAGTCGTCTTCCCGACGCCTCCGTCTAGTGATGTGATTAATACAGTCTTTAAACTCCTCATAACAGGCCTCCCAGCCTTTTATAGATATAGTCCACGGCGGCTGTTTTTAAAGCCTCTCCACTAGCCACAGGTCCAATAGTCTTTTTAAACCTCTGCAATAAATTAGCCGCCGTCTTCACGTCAGACAAATCCTCTAGTCTCAGCAAAGAGGGTCTTAGCTTGACGCCCCTCCCCCCGATCCTCGACTTTGCAATAAGCGCCGCTATGCAAATATCTTTATAAAGCCGGCGAAATTCCTCTCTCCCACATTCTTCTAGTAATAGGTTTAGTAAACTCTCGGTGTTTTTATCAAACATAACAAGCCCTCAGCCTCTCGGGATCCTCTACCACTTTTTTCACAATATCTAAATACGCCGGGTCTAAATCCACCTTCTCTTTCAACACTTGTACTAACAAAGTGAATACATCCCCCGCCTGCCCCTTAGGTCGTCTAATGGATACCTCTCTACTCTTCTTTACGTGACTTATGACCTCTACGGGGTCATCGCAGACTAGGGGGAATAAGTGGCACAGATCTGCATATCTCAACACGTCTGGGTTGAGTTGAAAGACGGGGATTTTGTCCACCTCCAAGGCGTAGTCAATTAATGCCCTCACCGCCTCTCTCGCCTTGCCAACTGGAAATTTTTTACTAAACGTCGCCACTGGGCATTTAGCCGGCGCCGGCTTCACTCGGCCGTAGACCACTACGACGTCGCCAATGTAAACAACTATATACACCACGGGGGTGTCCCCCCTCGCGCAGATACTCTCCACAGCCTCTGCTTTAGTTAGATACTCCTCTTTGAGTAAAAAGACGCCGGGGGGAGGCGGCCTCCATACTAGCTCCCACTCCACCCCCAGCCTCTCTCTCACTTGACTAATTAACGACATAGCCCTCCGCCGATTTGTACAAACTCTCGGCGCCGCCAATTTTTGTACAAGACGAGGCCCCGCACCTGCTCACTAAGTAGTCGATATGGGGAAGCCTGCCGGTGTCGAGCCAATACAACCACTCAGCCAGGTGTTTATTCCTCCTATCTCTCCACCTCGTCCAAGCCACCCACGCATATCCCCGAGACCACGCCAACTCTCTCAACTCCAGGGGGAAGGCCCTTCTAAAAACCTCCAGCGGCTTGTGTCTAGGCAGTTGAGAAACCCATTTAAAAATCGTCGCTGCTCTATTCCTCCAGATGTATACAACCTCTCTATCTAACCTACTTAGTAAAAAACACGGCGAGACTTGTATTCTCACATCTAATTCAACGCCGTTCTCTACAAAAGGCCACTGCGTTCTATAATTTGGCGACACATATCCCAACCCCACGTAGGCTGCCCAATCTTGTCTAAAACGACCACCCACCTTGAGGCCAGCCAGCCCGACGTAGACAGCTTGGGGATTCTCCAAGGCGTATTTTATAAAGTCGTCTAGATCACGCGCTACGTGTCTAAACCTCTTGATCAACTCTTTGACTAAATCTTCGCCTAAAAGACGGGGCCAGTCCTCGGCCTCGCCGTGGAGGAATATACAGGGGTCAGTTGAGGGTCTGTACACATCTCTTTACTCTTTTAAAAACTGCTTGATGGACCGGCCGGGATTCGAACCCGGGATCTCCCGCGCGCAAGGCCTACGCGGGCTTTCGCCCTGGGCATCCTTCCGCTAGACTACCGGCCCGTCTTTGTTTACACTAAGTTTTTAAAAAATTTTTCTACCACCAGTTGGGGAAAGCCGCGGACGTTTCTACAGTCTTAATTTCTACAAGACGTCTATTTGCAACAACTCCGTGTCTACACGTCCTCATTAATTCAAACAAGGCACTGCCTAGGTGGTTTAGTATTAAAATCGCCTCCCTCCCCTCGCTAAGAGCTGCCATCCTCCTCTCAGCCCACCTAGTCCACACACGGGCTTTGTTAATCTCTACACAACACTTATCTCTACACACAACCCACCCAAGAGGAGCGTCTGGAAGATGTCTATATATACACTTTAGAGTCTTTTTCAGTATAGATAGACTTTTTGAATAATATACATCAACCCCCGTGGAGAGGTAAAAACTTAGATATAGTAGAGACCAATACAACCTCTCTAGACACTTACGCTGTTTTTTACATATAACCACGGCGGAGTTTATATATCCAAGAGCAGTCTCCAACGCGCCGAAGACTTTTACTATATTCGAAGCCTTAGATACGCATAGTTGATCTCCAAACCACCACACTTCCGTGTCTCCCAAGTCGCCAGAACAAGAGCCTAGGAAAATACAAGGCTTAGAGACTACCGGCACGTATGTATTGTTCTACTTATTTAAAATCGATGCTGAGAAATACAGATGCGGGAGTTGTCTTTACAACTCTCCACACAGCGTTTTCTATTTCTTTACCTCTGGGAATTTTGATGACGTTGCCTTCAACATATGGCTCTACACCTAAGCTCTTTAACTCTCCGGAGAGTCTTCGATAGATACAATTGACTATATGTGGAGTAGAGATAGATATAGAAATATAACCGTCCATATATAGAGAATTGAGAATAATTATAAATTTTACCCGCTAATACACACGGCGAAAAAGTTTAAAATCACTAAATCAATTTATCCCGAGCCCGGTCGTCTAGCGGCCAAAGACCGCAGTCGGCTAGGGATGCGGGGCTTTGGAGGCGTGTAGACGCCG
>JAWBJM010000039.1:0-16286 GCA_038832545.1 Pyrobaculum sp. | reverse complement strand
GTGGGACGGAGGATGGGAATGGAGGCATTTGATTTATCGGTAAGAGCCGGCACAGTCAGAATAACGTATAGAACTTACGTCGGCAACCTCTCTGGTAGATACTACCCGGCGGAGATTGTGTACGTGTATAAACGCCAGTCCGTAGGCAGACGATATGAGATACTGTTTTAATAAACCCAGGTGGGTTGGCCGTGTCATAAGCTAGAGTGGGGGTCGTGGAGTGGCTGTGATGTGTGTGAATTTCGTCGAATAGCGGCGAGAGTTAACTCCGCCAGGTCTTTTATCTCTATTTTTATTTCTTTTGTCCTGGCGGCGTCTGAGAGCATGGCGTTACAGAAGGGGCATAGTGTAACTATTGTAGAGGCGCCGGTGGCCACTAGCTCTTCTAGCCTTATGTGACTTATCCTCTTCTCCTCTGGGACGTCGTACCAATAGTTGCCACCGCCGGCGCCACAACAGAAAGTCTTCTCTCCTCTTCTCCTAGGCTCTCTCAACTGCCCTAATTTAACTACGACGTCTCTCTGAGGCTTTACCACTCTGTTGTATCTAGCTAAGTAACACGGGTCGTGGATTGTGTAGACTCCGCCGCCTTTTATGTCTATCCTCCCCTCGGCCGCTAGTTTTTGTATAATCTCTGAGTGGTGGTATACTTCTAGCTCTACGCCGAATTTGGGATATTCGTTTTTAAAGACGTTGTAGCCGTGGGGGCAGATAGTGATTACTTTCTTAACTCCGTATCTATTGAATAAGTCTCTGTTTTGTAGAACAATTTCTTGAAATCTACTCTCCTCTCCCAGCCTCCTAATTGGGTCTCCACAACAAGTCTCCTCATCGCCTAAGACGCCTACTTTGTCTAACATATCTGCCGTGCGTAGAATTTCTACAAACGCCTTTACAATCTCTCTACTTCTTCCGTCGAAACTCCCCATGCAGCCAACCCATAGGAGGTACTCCGCCCCCTCTGAGACATGTTTGACGCCCATTTCTAAAAGCCATTTGTGTCTATCTACGTTGGGAGTAGACATAGTGTTTCCGAATTGAGACGCCGATAGTAACACGTCGCCAATTTTTTTGTCCATTCTCCCCTCTGCCACCACTGCCCTTCTGACGCCGTAAATGACATCGAGGTGTCGTACTTTCACGGGACACTCGTACATACATGCGCCGCACGTAGTACAAGCCCAGGCATGTGTCTCTAGCCCAGCTAAACTATAGTCGTTGTTTTTGGCGTTGAGAGCCACAGTTCTCACCACCACTCTAGGGGAGAGAAGCCTCCCAGCCGCCACCGCGGGGCAGACTGAGTCACATGCCCCTATCTCTCCACAAGACTCACAAGACAATAAGACGTCTTTATCGACATCGCCGATTTTTAAATATCCAAACTTGACCTTCTCCACTTCTACTTTTCCAGACAAAACATCCTCAAGCATAAACGGCGTCTTAAACTCAGCTACACCTCTGTCGAAGTTTGTTAATAAATTAGCGGCGGGCCTTACGTAAAATTGAGCCAGGAGAAAGTTTCTCACTGTGCCTATCGCTAAAGAGGCGGCGTAGTTAAAAACAGATAGAAAAATGTCGAGAAGTGTCATAACTATAATAGACAAGAGCACAATCTGCATCTTTGTAGACTCTCTTCTAAACTCAGACCCCTCTCCCAACCTCTTGTGGATATTTAAACTACGCGCCAACACCTCTACTCGATACAATGCGGCCCAAGCCAAGCCTGCCATTATTGGAATTAATAAAAGCCACAGGATCCACATAGCAGACTTCCAAAAATGTAACAAAGCCAACGCCACAGAGGCCACAACCCCCGCTGCAATGGAGAAATGCATATAGCCCACTCCCCCCCTCACAGCTTCTCTAAATTCATGTTGTATTAATTTTATAAAATCTATATTTGTATTATATGACTTTATTCTAATAAACAATTTATATAAAAAAACTAAAAATAGAGATAAGTATATAATTAATAATATGTATTCTATAAACGCCATGAGGATTAATATAATTATATTTTTTAAATATTGGCCACGTTGCTACAGATCTGTCTAAAGACACACACGCCGCAGTTTGCCCGAGGGGGTTTGTCAGACTTTAAAACTTCTCTAATCTTGTCTAAAGTCTTTATTGCAGACTCGTCTCTATGGACTACCTCTACTCTATTTCTATAGACTAAGTAGCCGTATTTACTCCTCAACATAGATATGTATATCTGTAGTTGTTTTCGATGCGCCTGTCTTGACGCAGTCCCGCTCTTAATCTCGACGGGAATGACGCCTCCGCCTCTCTTTATTGCTAAATCTACGACGCCTACTAAATCGCCCATCTCTACTCTATACTCTACAACTACATTGTCGTAGTGCGAGACGGCTCTTTGATATCTCTCATGTAGCAGCACTCCCTTGACTAAAGACACGACTGAGTCTCTCTGTATTAACTTCAGCCCTAGTCTACTCTCCACCCACAACAACCTGGGGCAGAACTCAAAGTCGTTTATCATAGAGGGAGAGACTCTCTTGAAGTCGTACCTATATGCATATATATTGGGCAACAATCTAAAAAGCTCTCTTTCTCTCTCCATCTCTGCGAGGGCAGACTCAATGTCTATTTCGACGTCGCAGTTCACCACGTCGCAGAGAGGCCTCGGCACTAACAATTCTCTCGACACAGCTACTTAACGACGTCTCTTATCTCTCTTAACGTTTTCACCAACGCGGCGAAGTCCCCAGGGGCTGAGAGAACGGCGCCTGGGGCCACACCCTCGAGGCCTTTGACTAGCTCTACCGCCTCGTTGGGCGTCACAGCCGTCTGTCTCAATTTCTCAATCAACGCAATGTTTTGACTAGTCTTTATGATTATATACGGGTACACCACCGGCGGGAGGCCCACCAGTTGTCTAACGTCAGAGAAGTGGAGGGCCAAGTAGAAATCGGCACCTATTTCTAACCTCCTCCAGTAGTCTCTCTTTAAACTCACCAAGGCGCCGGCTGCCAGGCCTAATTTCTTGGCCTCAGCCACCGCCTCCTCGGTGGATACCTCCCCCACTGGCCTCCCCTCGTAGGGGGGGTCTCCTTGTAGAAGAACAACTTTCTTAATTTCTAACACTTTAGCCCCCCCGAGGAGTGACTTCAGCCCAGTCTTGTTTACATCAAGTAGGCGTATATGCACAATGGGTTCGAGCCCTAGTTGTTTAGCCAAGGCCCCTACTGCTAGCGAGTGTGCCAACGGCCTCCCCCCAGGCGCCTCGGGGATGTCTATAGCGTCTACAAACGGTCTGACGGCTTCCATCTTTTTAAGTAGATGTTCTTTATTTACAACTGGCGTAATTTCTACAATAATCTCCATCAGGGTATGCGCAATGGTGTAAATAGACGGCCTTTTCCTTCGTAGAATTTAGACAAAACTTCATAAAACGTGAGACGTAGCGATTGGATAAATGAGAAGAACCCCTCTACTAGGGCAATCATGGCGTGGCCTAATACAGCAATTACTATGCCGAATGGACCCGCAGCGAGGGCGGCGGCGTTTACCATTTTGCTAAAGACGCCGTGTATTAATATTAAAATCACTAGACGAGCAAAGCTGGGGATGTTGGCCATTGCGCCCAGCGGGCTCTCTACAAACCCGAATATAAATTCTTCAATCAATGGCGGAGACTCTTCGTGGCCTCTGTACCTAGCCCTGAGTATTAAAAGACCCACTACGCTCCAGACGATAGAGCCGATTGCCACGAGGGCCCAAGGTAGTTGGAGAAGTGGGTCTAGGAAGTGCATTTTGAGCGAATCTCTAACAATGCCGAAGAGGACCATGCCTATGGAGAAGAATAGTAATATCTGTGGCAACACTAGCCCCAACGCCACGTCAGGCTCGCCTTTTCTCCAAATATTTACAAACTTTGTGGCGAAGGCTAGGAGTATTAATAAAAAGCCTAATATAAAAGCAGCCCTCATGCTTTCAATTACGCCGTCGAGAACTACAAGCTGTTCTTTTCCAAATGGGTGAAAGAGGGGGGCGAAGGGGAGTTTTATACCTAGTTCTTTAAAGCTGAAGCCAAAGACCTCTTGGTATACGAGCCCGCCGAATATCATCGACGCAGCTCCAGTAGTGGCCCAGAAAATCCCCCAGTCTCTATACCTTCCGCCGAAGAGTTTCGTCATGAGGAAGACGCCGAGGAGGAATAACAAAAAGCCGTGGCCTAAGTCGCCGAACATCCAGCCGAAAAAGACTGGGAATATCAAAGCCACAAGGGGAACTGGAGAAATCTCATTCGCTTTAGGCACGCCGTACATATACACAATTTTTGTAAATTGTCTAATTGGAGTTGGGTATTTCTCCAACGTCGGCCTCCTCTCGTAGGGCACTTCGTTGAAGTATCTATACCTCAGCTTTTTCACCATGTCTAGTTTTACAGAATTCCTCTTGACGAACTCCGCCAACACTTCGTCGATTTTATTCACATCTCTCTCTAAAACATAAAACGTCACAGAGGCCATGTCTTTATGTTCTTCCCACTTCTTGTCACTATAGACTGAAAACTCTGTATAGACTTTCTCAACAGTCTCAAGTTCTTTTTTCAACCTCTGGAGAGTTTGTGTAGTAGACCTAATAGAGTCATTTATTGTATTTATACTAGACTTCACGTCGGCTAAGTACTCTCTAGACAGCTCCAGCCCCTGGGCCTCACCTCTGACCAAAGCCACTTTGATTCCGTTTAGTTCTTGTACAATATGCGGCGCCTCTATAGGAGTCTTGGGGTCTATGTATATCTTAAAGCCTTCGGGTAAATTAAACGCGCCCCTCTCCCCTAGGCTTGTTAAGACAGTCTTTATTTTTTCAAGATCTGTAATTTGTCTCTCTAGTTTTTTTATTTCTCTCTCATAGGAGTTGAAGAGGTGCCCCATCTCTAACCCCTCATCTATTGCAGACTTGGCGTATATTTCTATTATACTGGCAATAGCAGACTTAAGCGTATAGGCAATATTCAAGTCTCCTACGTGTCTACTCACAACAGCCTTTAGTTCAGACTCTGCCTTTTTCAACTTCTCTTCTAAAGCCTCAACAGGCTCTATCTCGGCAAGTTCTTGAAAAGTAAAGACCCTAGCGCCTAGTTTTTCTAACGCAGTTTTTAACAACTCGGCTTGTTTTCTCTCCACAGCAATTATGTATACGTTTTTCTGTGGAACTACAGTGGCATTGAAAGACTTGGCTAGTTCCACAACTTCTTTCACAGCTCTGCCAGGGAGAACTACGTATGTAACTAACGCCTCAACACTTGGCATCGCCGTAGGTTTTACTACGGCAAGTTCACGGGCCACTGTTAATTGAGCCTTTAATCTATCAATTAACTGTATGTAGTAAACAACTTCTTTATATACAGATTCTAACCTCTCTAGAACTTCTCTTACTAAACTGTCGAGCGAGTCGTAGGGTAGTTTTACAACCTGTGGCTGTATGTAGAGAGTTAATTGATTAAGGATTTCGTCTAGTCTCCTCGCCAATTGAAAAAGCCGCGGGTCTCTCGGCCTTGGCAACTTTTCAGGTCTGTCTTCAAACATAGCAGAACCTGTCTTCCCCACAAAGAAGATTAAGTCAGGTAGGAGGTCGATATTTACCGCTATTTTAAACTCAACAACACGCTCAAGAGGCATAAGTTCATGTTAGAGAAATAATTTTAAAACATTTACGTATAGTATACGTATACTCACTCCTACGCCACGTGGATAAAGACTACAGAAAACATAGAGGCGTAGAACTTCACTATAGAAGTAAATAATACTTATATAGCTAACTCTCTGGCGGTTAATATGTTAGAAGGATATGCAATTTTTGGCGTAATCGTCGGCATTCTTGGGGTAGTCTATACAATTTATTTAGCCAAGTGGGTTTTGAGACAAGACCCTGGAAATGAAAAAATGCGCTTTATTTCTCAAGCAATAGCCACAGGTGCTAAGGCGTATCTATCCAGACAGTTTAAGACTTTGTCTATTCTACTTGCAGTGCTTTTCATCCTGATACTAGTTTTTATTGACTTACAGAGAGGGCTATATGGCCTCACTGCCGCCGGCTTTTTAATTGGCGCCCTTGGCTCAATGTTGGCGGGGTACCTCGGCATGTATGTAACCACTAGGTCGGCCAGTAGAGTAGCGCAGGCAGCAGCCACGGGCGGCATGGGGAAGGCTCTATTAGTCTCTTGGCGCGCCGGCGCCGTCATGGGGGTGTCGTTGGCAAGCATTGCGCTACTCTTGATATCGGGCTACTATCTCATCACAAAGACAATTCTTCCGAAGGACTGGGCTGTGCCATTAGTGGCGTTGGGCTTCGGCGCCTCTTTAGTTACATTATTTATGAGAGTTGGAGGCGGGATATATACAAAAGCCGCCGACCTCGGCGCAGACTTAGTAGGGAAAATAGAAGCCGGCATACCTGAAGACGACCCCAGAAACCCAGGTGTCATAGCGGACAACGTAGGCGATAACGTAGGCGACGTCGCCGGCATGGCAGCCGACGTCTATGAATCTTACATTGTCACAGTCACTGCTGCTATCTTTCTAGCTGCGATTTTACATTTGCCTACGGCGTATATCGAAGCAATTATACTCTTCGCCACTCTTGCTTTAATAGCCACCTTCATAGGCGTCAATTTACTAAAGACTAGAGATGTAAAGCACCCGCTCAACTCTATAAGCCTGGCTATATACTTAACAATCGTCATCTCTGTAGTGTTGTTCTTCATAGGCTCTACGGCGTTGGGACTAGGCACTACGCAAGCTTTAGCGTTGGCGGCCGCCACATCGCTAGGCGCAATACTTGCGCCCTTTATAGTGAAAATAACAGACTTCTTCACGTCGTATAACTACAACCCCGTACGCCGTATTGCAGAACAAGCAAAGATAAGCCCCGCCACGGTCATCGTCACTGGCTACGGCGTCGGCTTAATGAGCGCCATACCTGTCATCGCCGTTATTTTAGTAATCTTAGGCATATCTTACGCCATAGGGTACTACGCTATACCTGTCGAGGGCTACGGCGAGTTCTCTAAATATCTAGCTGGGATCTTCGGGACTGCGATGGCTAGCGTGGGGTTGTTAATAATAGCAGGTATTATCATTACAGCGGACTCCTACGGCCCCGTCAGCGACAACGCCGGCGGAGTAGTAGAGATGGCCGGTCTGCCCGACGAGGTTAGAGACGTAACAGATGTGTTAGACTCCGTGGGCAATACTACCAAGGCTACCACTAAGGGATATGCCATAGCCAGCGCTGCACTAGCAGCCTTAGTGTTATTCATAGCGTTGATTTTTGAAATTGTCTACTCGGCGGCTGGTCTACTTGGGAAGGGAATGGTAGAAATGATTAAGGAGAGTCTAGCAAGTTTAACTATTATCAACGCCAATGTATTAGTAGGGGCCTTAATCGGCGTCTCTTTAGTCTATTTCTTCACCAGCAGGACTCTAGAAGGCGTGGGGAAGACAGCAATGGAGATCGTAGAAGAGATTAGGAGACAGTTTAGAGAAAGACCTGGAATATTAGAGTGGAAGGAGCAGCCAGACTACGCCAGAGTGGTGGATATAGCCACTAGAAGAGCCCTTGGAGAGTTTTTAATTCCAGGTCTCGCCGCGATTATTGTACCACTTCTCACAGGTCTTATACTCGGCTGGAATGCCCTCGCCGGCTTAATCCTCGGCGCTATAGTAGCCGGAGTCCCCAGAGCCTTGCTCATGGCCAACGCCGGCGGCGCTTGGGATAACGCAAAGAAGTATATAGAGATACAGGGGCTTAAAAAAACTGAACAACACAAAGCCGCTGTGATTGGCGACACAGTCGGCGATCCGTTTAAAGACACCTCAGGCCCATCTCTCAACCCGTTGATAAAAGTCTTAAACACGTTGGCGGTGGTCTTCGCCTATGCTATAGTATTGGCAAATATTGGGCTTGGGATATTCCCAGCTGGTCTATTGCCTCTGGGTTAAAACAAACTCTTTTTTTTAAATACTAAAACTTTTTTGTGGACTTAGGACCTGAGAGAGAAGATGGGAATATTGAGTATAAACTTACTCTCGGCTCCGACGTCGATAGACTAGCTGGACAGTTGAGGCGCCGTCTAGCAGAGGGGGGAGGGGAGGCGATTTATCTAATCGGAGTAGCTGATGACGGGAGGCCTATAGGCCTACCCGACGACGAGTTGTTAAGGGCTTTGACTGTATTGAAAGAAATGGCGAAGAAGGCCGGCGCCTCTCTCTACATATTAAGAGTGGCAGAGGGGACTAGGGGGAAGATAGCAGAAGTTTTATTGAGGTCTGTGGGGAGGGAGGAGCCTCCGCCCACTGTCACTGTGGCGACTATTGGAAACGTAGACGCTGGGAAGTCTACACTTGTGGGGGTGTTGACCACTGGCAGACTAGACGACGGTAAGGGGTCGGCGAGAGCCTACGCCTCGCGGTTTAAACACGAAGTTTTGACTGGCCGCACCTCCTCTGTCTCGTATAGACTATTGGGTTTTGTTGGCGACTCTGTCGTAAACCATAGCTTAGTCGACCCGCTTGACGAAGGAGAGGTCTATAGGAGGTCTGACAAACTGGTGTTGTTAGTAGACGTGGGGGGTCACGAGAGATACATCCGCACGGCGCTTAGAGGTCTCTTCAGCTCTATGCCAGACTACGCCATGTTGGTAGTGGCCGCCAACTCGGGGGTGCAGAAGATGACAAAAGAACATCTAGGTATTGCCATCGCCATGGGGGTGCCGGTGTTTGTAGTAGTCACTAGAATAGACTTAGCGCCTCAAGAAGTCTTTAGAAGAACTATAGACGACGTGTTTAAACTCTTAAAGACGCCGGGGGTTAGCAAAATTCCCTACGTTGTAAGAGACTTAGGCGACGTAGTATTGGCGGCGAGGGCGATGCCTGCGGGCCGCGTGGCACCTGTATTCTATATATCAAATGTCACAGGCCACGGCGTAGATCTTCTGTTGAAATTTCTATCGCTACTTCCAGCTAGGAGGAAGTGGGACCCCGCTGGCGACTTCATAATGTATATTTCAGATATATATATCGTCAGAGGCGTGGGGGTAGTGGTCGGCGGAGTGGTGGAGAGGGGGTCTGTGGGTGTGGGGGAGAGAGTGTGGGTTGGCCCTATGGAGGACGGCAGATGGAGCCAGGCAGTTGTCAAGTCGATTCATCTCAATAGGACGCCTGTGGAGTACGCAAAGGCGGGGAGTTTTGTCACAATTGCGCTGGACAAAGTAGATAGAGTAGAAAAGGGCATGGCATTGGCGAAGAGACCTCTCGGCGCCTTTAGAGAAATAGAGGCGGACGTGTTAGTGCTACGCCACCCCACTGTGATTAAGCCCGGATTTACTGGCGTTTTTCACTACAAAGCTATTCGCGCAAATGGCTACATTAAAGAGATTGAAAATGGAGAGTTAATGATGGGCGACAGGGGGGTAGTCAAAATCGTCTTGACTAGGCCTTGGTATTTAGACATGGGGGAGTTTATATTTCGAAACAGCACCACGAGGATATTTGGCAGAATTTTAAAAATCAACAATTGAACAGCCTCCTGTCTCTATATCCAAGGAGGCGGGAGCCGTGGACTAACTTCTGGAGGTCGTAGATATAGAAATAACACAAAGCCTTTGGAATTTTTACAATCTTCAACCCAGTGTCTATATACACTATGTTGTGAGTCTCTCCCACCACTATCCCCACTGTTTTATATGGACACTTATAGACGGCGACTCGTCTACCCAGTAGGTCTACGCACACTTTCTTTTTCAATAGTCAATATACGAGCTATGGCACGTTTTATTTGTTTTATCTTACCTGGCTTCTCTACAAAACCTCTACTTCTCTGCGTCTGTAGTCTAACTAACTCAGCTCTTAGTTGGTTTAGTAACTCTCTCCTCTCTTCAGGCTTCATCTCTCTCAACGCCTTAGCTTTGAGCTTTTTCTCAGACATAGGTGTTCAAATACACCTCTTTATAAATTACTCCGACTTTATAGGTGGCTTGATTTTATACTCGTCTGAGTACTGTAGTGTAGACGGCGTGATTCGCACTTCTATGCCGTAGATGCCAGGCTTCAATAAGACGTGGACTACGGCTCTCCTCACTCTATTCTTGGCGTCGTGTCCAATTTTATACAACTTGCCGTATGTATGTTTCTCAAACCTCGCTCTCTCTGTGGACAATTTACCGCTCACTACGACTTCAAACCCCTTCGCCCCCGCCTCTAGCAGTTGTCTAATTGCTACAAACATCACTCTTCTAAATCTCACTCCCTTAGCCATGGCGTTGGCGATTCTATAAGCTACAACTTTTGGAAACATCTCGGGGGCCTCGATCTTAGATATGTCTATTACGTCGATCTGTGGGTTTTCAACGCCGAGTTTTGTAGTCAATATATTACTTATCTCTTTTACAATTGCGCCCTTTCTACCGATTATTCTCGAAGGCCTTTCTGAATATATAACAATACGCGTACCCAGCGGGGTTTTTAAAATTTCAGAGTCTATATATCCGTACTTACTCAGTCTATACTCTAGAAACTCTTTAATCATCCACTTTCTCTTATTCTCCTCAAGAATTTTCTTATACACCGGGAGCCTCCTCTGGGCCATCTCCTCCCACACCCTCTCTATATTTAAATTTTCTCTTAGGAAAGATTATAACACACAGCTTTTTTATCTTCTAGTGATGTAATTCCTTTAAGACGATCGGTGAGGAATTCACCCCTTACTGATGGCAAAATTTATATACACCCTGCTTAAGGGTGATGTGGCTAGGCGTCAGAATTACTCACTAAGTGAAGAAGAAATCATTCAATTAGTGTTAGATAAGTACGGCGTAAAGATCACTCCAGACCAAATAGCCAAGGCCTACGCCGTAGAACAACGTATGTCGTGGAAGAAA
This sequence comes from Pyrobaculum sp., assembly GCA_038832545.1. GTDB lineage: Archaea > Thermoproteota > Thermoprotei > Thermoproteales > Thermoproteaceae > Pyrobaculum. The sequence continues at coordinate 5,377 of JAWBJM010000039.1, read as the reverse complement.
AGCGTCGAAGTGGCTAGATTTATTAAAGGCATGACTTTAAAACAGGCGAAAAGCTGGCTCGAAGACGTAGTAAAGTTTAAAAAGCCTGTGCCAATTAAAACATTTACAAAAAAACAGGCGCATCACACAACTCCATGGCGCGGATGGGCAGTGGCGAAGTGGCCTGTTAAAGTGGCTAAGAGATATCTAAAACTATTAGAAAATTTAGAAAATAATGCAAAATTCAGAGGACTCGACGTAGAAAGATTAGTAATTATACACGCCGCGGCTCACAAAGGGTTGAAAATTCCAAACATTATGCCCAGGGCTTTTGGGAGGGCCACTAGATTTGACGAACAGACTGTCAACGTCGAAATTGCCGCCGTCGAGTTGCCAAAAGAAGTGGTGCCAAAACGCTACAGACTTAATTTAGTTAAGAAACAGTAGTGTCGCTTTGGCGCCTCATCAGAGGAGAACACGGAATCCTCGCCGCGTTGGCCTCTACATCTTCATATATAATCGCAGGCGGTAGAGACCCATTTACCGCCCTCCTTCTGGCTTTTTCTACATTCCTCGCAGAGGCGGGCCTCTTCGCCCACAACGACGTGGCGAATCTCCCAGAGGATAGGCTAAATAGACCCAACGCGCCGCTTGTGACTGGCTCAGTTAGCCTCCGCACGGCGAAGACAGTGGCCTATGGCTCTCTCACAAGTGGGGGCGCCGCGGCGTTGTTTCTAGGCGCGGCGCCGTTTTTAATATACCTCACTGCCGCCTCCCTGGGGGTTATGTACAACGCCAAGTTGAAAAAGAGGCCGGTGGTGGGGAACTTAACAGTGGCTTTTCTAACCTCTATGACGTATATATACGGCATGGCCGCCGCGGGGAGTTACTCCTCTGTGCTGGCGGCTCTATTTATCTCTTCACTAGTGGCAAATTTAGGCAGAGAGTGGGTAAAGACTGCAATAGACTACGAGGGAGATAGAGCAGCTGGGCTGAAGACACTGGCGGTGGCCATAGGCCCACAGAGGACGGCGGCTCTAGGGGCCGCGACGACATTAACGTCGGCGGCGCCCGGCGCGTTGTTGATCTACCTCTCTTTTGTAGAGGGTTTATATATCATCGCCACAGGCGCCGCGGCCACTGTGGCGTTGCTTATCTATTATTCTTTTATAGCTCTGAGAGGGGGGTGGGAGAGGTATAGAAACGGCACATTGGCGGCTTTTGGAATAACTTTAATTACACTAGTTATAGAGGCTCTGTGGCTATTATTCTAATAGATCTAGACGGAACTTTAGTCCACTCTGGGTCTTGGAGACCTGTATTTTTCGAAATGTGTAAAAAAGTGGGACGAGAGGCGGGGTTGGACCCCTTAGAAATTTGGAAATTTGTAAAGGCGAAAAGTCTTGAGTTGATAAGAGCGCTGAATTACAGAGGTTTTGATTGGCAGTATGTTTTTCAACTAGTGGCCTCTGAGCTGGGGGTCAGAGAGGTTCCCGATGTGTTAAAAACACTAGAGGCCCACCTCTCTACATTTTCAACAAACGAGGGGGCGTATGAGATGTTAGAAAAAATAAAGAAGAGAGGCCATAGAATAGAGATTGCCACAAATGGACTCTCTACGTACCAACTCCCAGTGATTAAAGCCCTCGGCCTCGACAGATATATAGACGGCGTGAGGACTTCAGACATGTATAAATGCCCCAAGTCGTGTCCACAGTTTTTCCAAGAGGCAGATTTAATAATAGGCGACAACCCAGTCTTCGACACATATTTCCCAAAGAAATTTGGACTCTTTTCAATATTTTTCGGAGACTGGGAGAGAGAGGTGGCTAGACAAAGACAGCGCCTTGGGATAGACGCCTCGGAAACTAGGCCAGACGCCTCGATATTATCTCTAATAGAAGCGCCAGCCGCTGTAGAGAAAGTTTTGAAAAGATTTAATCTCTAGGTAGACACCATAGGCCTCTATCTCTTTGTACAAACCCCCTCTTCCTTAGCATTACGCTGTTGAGATTCTTGCCGTAGTACTTTCTCACCTCTGCAAAAGTTAAACACCCATCTGGCCTCTTCTTTGCCTCGTTTATCACAGCTTCCCACCCTCCGCCGGTCTCTACAGCCCCCACGCGTTTAAGAACATCTCTCACAGTCTTCTCGACATGGTGTACTATAGACTTGTCGACTTCCGACAAGGCCTTTGCCACAGCCTCCTCTACAATTTTTACAATTCTCTCCTCTAAAGCTGCAGCGGCTAGAGTCTCTTCTACAATTTCTCTAATTCTGAGTCTACAAGGCTGTTCTAAAAGCTTGACGATAACTTCGTCGAAAGGGGCGTCAGGCCTCGGGAGGAGTCTTCTTAGACGCTCAACTAGACTGGGGTCTCTAATTTCTATATGCATAAAGGATTTGTATGTAAAAATATATAAAAGTTACGAAAAACTACTCCTTAGATTCTTTAACCATTTTCTTAGCTAGCGTGTAGACAATCGGCGCCAGTAAAATACCTACTGCAATCGCCACACCCCAAGCCACGTTTTGCACCACCTGCGCCGCCTCTGGCAAGTTTGCAAATATTGCGCCGAGGCCAACCATTAGAAATACTGTGTATAATAGGAATTTGGCGAAAGGCGCCGCGCTGGCGAACTCTGGGTGGTCTTCAACAATATTGCGTACGATAGTGTGCCCTATGAAGATGCCGGCGCCTATTATGACAGTGCCTAAGATAAGTGGGTAGATTAATAACTCATCTACAAATAACATCAGGCGTAGTGCGATAGATATGACTAAGGCCACAAGCCCCACCAACAGTAAGTTTCTCAACATCTCTCCAATTTCGACAAACTGCTTGGGGAAGAGACCTGTCAATAACTTACCAATATAGTCTGTGAGAAGTGCGACGAGAATTAAACCAGCTGTGAGAAGGATTATGCCTCCGATGAGTCTCGGTAGATATTCAGCTATCTGAGCCACAAGCATCCCCGCCTCGCCCCCAATTCTAAGATAACTGAGAGCCACTACTATACCCATTACGACAATAAATGCGGTAACTAACATCCCGATTAAGCTAGACAAGTCTATGCCAGCGGCTCTAAAGGCCTTACCCACGTCAGTTTTATCAAAAGCTTTCTCTAACCCCGTCTTCTCTATTAGTCTATTCACCGCCTTGCCTACCACAGACCCTATAAGCCATGCAATTAGGACTATTATAATTGCAATAAGACCTTGTACACCGTATTCAACTACTTTTTGCAAAAATTCACTCCAGTTGAATTCTAACAACATAGGCCCCTTGAGAGATGTGTTTTTAAGTATTTTGCTATGAAAAAGGCGTATTAACACTGTTAATGACGTGTAGACGTCGAATTATATACGTCGTGTTAGTTCGCCCCACCTAACACGCCAATTTAAAAAACGCCGAAGAAAAACTACAACATGTAAAGACTGTTGGCTATACAAAAACCTCAAGACGACAGTGATATGAGAAAAGTATATATACAGGTAAAGAGAGTCATTAAATTAGCATATATTATACATAGAAAAATTTCTTCAATATTTTAGATATCTACTATCTACAGTTTGTACACGTCATCCATTTCTTCTTTAGAAATAGTTTAGTCATATTGATAAGCCAATTGAAGTGCAGCGCGACATGCGCCGCCGCGAGGCCGAGGAGTATGAAGCCAGACCACTCGTGGATCGTAGCCCATGTGTCTTTCGTCAAGCCTAAAAACACGGCCTGGCCTCCTTTCTTGACGCCACTTGGTAAGAAGAAATACCGCACCAAGCCGCTGACAGCAACTGCTACGCCGGGGGGTATCATCGCCATGTCTATGATATAACACAAAGTAGCCTTTTTCATATGTAAAGACATCTCTATATATTTAAAAATATAGCTCACCTCTAGTGAATAGCTGCTATGTGTATTAGTTCTTGATCTATCCACCGCCTCGTCGACAAATTGCCACATTTTACAACGCCATACGCAAAGGCTGTAGGGAGGTGAAAACTTAAATAAAGATGTGATGTGTCACTCTAGGGCCCGTAGTCTAGCGGTATGATGCCCAGGGGCTTAGCCCCGCATAGGCCTCACGAGGGCTGTCTGAGAACGCGGGTGGTCCCGGGTTCAAATCCCGGCGGGCCCATTTATTTTATTAATATTTTGAAGCGGTGCCTGTACTTCAACCTCCACCTCCGGCGGGTCTTGGCCTCTGTCTACCTTTAGGTAGATCTCTCTAGTGGGTGTCCCTAGGCTTTTACCTTCTTTTAATGCCCAGAAGAGGAGTGTGGCGTAGGCGTTGTCTACTTTCTCTGCGTTTCCGTTGAATTTTGTAGATGCTACTTTAGCAGGTGGGAGGGTCTTGTCGCCGTTTGGGTCTGGGGTGAATATCTCGACGACCATCTCTGCGCCCTCTTTTCCGTGGAATATGACAATTACATTTGGCTTTATCTCGCCGAGGAGAGCCGCTCTGTTTGGGATCTTCTTGACTAAACTGTGGCCTTTTAGCTCTGGCATTTCTTTTATTTCTATCTTGGCCATGGCGGTGGGGTTATGTCTAATTTATTAATGTTGTCTTTATATAAGACAGTAGTTATACGACGTGGAATTAGAAGACGTAGTGCGCGTAGTGAACTCTGGCAAGAAGAGAGGTCTAGTCTTAATAGTCGGCGTCTGTGAAGTTTTTTACACTGGCAGAGCACAAGCGTCGTTGAGAGCTGGGCGTAGGTTAGTGATAGTGAAAAAAGACGGCACGCTTCTAGTGCACGAGGCCGAGAAGGCGCAGCCCAGAGTTTGGAACCCGCCTGGGAGTAGCACCGCCGCGTATTTAGAAGGGGGTAGGTTAGTTATAAAAAGCGTGAGGTCTAGGCCGTTTGAGACAGTGAGAGTGGTATTCATCGCCGTGGATTACTTCGGAGTTTTTGAAGTAGACTCGACAGAGGTTGAGCTAGTCGGCAGTGAGCGAGATATAGTAGAGGCTATTTTAAAGACTCCGTGGGTAGTAGAAGAGGGGCTCGAGGTCGTTGGGGTAGAGGTCCCCACGGACGTAGGTCACGTCGACATTGTAGCTAAAGACAGAGAGGGGAGGACTGTATTGATTGAAGTAAAGAGAGACGTCGCTACACACGACGCAGTGTTTCAACTAGCCAGGTATGTAGAGTTATATAAAAAGAAGGGACACGACGCGAGAGGAGTATTAGTGGCGTCTGATATCTCTACGACAGCTCTTGAATACTTAAAGAGGTACAACTTAAAATTCGTAAAGATAAATCCAAGAGAGTTGATGGTAGTAATAAATAAAAACGTTTGAGAAGAAGTAGTCCACCACTTGACTTGGATTCAGAAATACACACTCGTGATTATGGAAGGCTACTTGCACAAGGGGGAGATCATTGCTGAGCTTAA
>JAWBJM010000038.1:0-16481 GCA_038832545.1 Pyrobaculum sp. | reverse complement strand
CACTAAGCACCTCTCGAACCGCCTCAGTGTACTTGCCCTCAACGCGCCACATCGGCTTTAGCCCCTCCTCGGAGGGGTATACTCTTACGAGCTCAATTCCGCCCCCAGCGTCGAGCTTAATTTCGCGCTCAGCCAGCGCCCAGTAGGTAAATGTCTGCGAGAGGTAAGAGGAGTCGCCGAGGACGTACTCACGTCCGGGGTATAGGACGGCGTCTGTGGGCAGTGCGCCGATTGTAATGGCCCTAGCCGTTTTCTTCACTATTTTTCTCGTCTTTTTCACCGCTTTTACTGCCCTCTCCCACTCCCCTCCGCCAAGCCCCTCCAGTAGTTTAGAGCCGGAGGAGGCGGCCGCCGCCAAATTAGCAACTTCTTTAAACAGCTCTACCACCTCTCCCTCCGCCGAAAGCGGTATTAGCCACTTGCCAGCCTCCCATGGGACTTTGAGGAGCTCGCGGCCGTTTTCTACAAATGTGGCGTATACGCGCCTTTTGCCGTTTTCTGTCTTCTCCTCTATGCGTACTTCCACGCCCTGTCTGCCGGCCAGTATTTCTCTCATTGCGGGTTCTATCAGTAGAGTGGCAATGCGGAAGGCCAGTTTTCTGGTCTCTGACAGCTTCTCATCACCGCTGGCTGATCTAAACACCTTGTAGAAGACGAAGGGTGTATTCCTAACAGCTGACGCAATGCTGAGAGTGCCGGCTATCTGCTCACCTTTCCCCGCCAACGCCCTCTCCATGGAGACGCCGAAAATACCGCCAGTTACAAGCGATAGCAAAGCGGCCACTGTCCTCTCTCCTCTAGTGGCGTCTAGATCGGAGAGATCGTCTGCGGCGGCCTCCGCCAGCCTTATTACGTTCTCCGTAGCCGCTTTCAGCCTTTCGGCAATTCCGCTGTAACCAGCTCCCTCCAGCCTATATGCAATTCTGTCCAGCTCGTTGGAGACTCCCTTCGCCCTTTCCGCGGCTTCTACTAACACGTTGAGGTCACCCCATACGTCGCTAAGGGCAAATCTGCCGCTCTTCACAGCTCCTTCCAGCCTTTCAAGCGCCTCGTACGACCTGTTCTTCAGCTCTACAAACTCCCTCAAGTGGTTTAATAGCGTGAAGGAGGCTATTAGATATGCTATTCTGTCATCGTCATCTTCAAAGACCTTTACGCTCTTGCCGGTCTCCCTAGCGCCAAGTACTGCCAGAGCCCAAAGCGCCGCCGGGTCTCTCTCCTCATACCACGCCTTAGAGGCCTCCTCAAGGGCCTTTTTGTAGTTGGCGGCTTTCATCGCCTGCACGTAACTAGCCAGGCGCCTTAACTCTAACACTGCATTTTCTATTTGCTTCTCATCCATCGCGTGTCTCAGCGTTGAGAAGGCGCTTACCGCCTTCTCCACAACGCCTTTGTCAAGGCCTAGCTGGGCGGCGCGCTCTACAATCTCTTTCTCGCTTGCTGTTTTTGTCAATACCGCATTCCCTACTTCCTTCCACTTATCGCCAACGCCAGCCGCCTTTGCCAGTCCCGCTATCGCCCCGGCGTTAAGCGCTATGTGGTTCTGCCAAAGCGTGTAGTCCAATTGCTGTGCTGCAAGCCAGCTTATTAACCCGGCCGCCGCGGCGGCCAGTATAAACCAATGAGCCTTGACGTAGTCCAGCGCCCTCGCCACCGCCTCTACAAACAGCTCGTAAAGCCTCTGCAACGTTATTCTCGCCTTTTCGAATACCTCCCTCGCGGCTTCATACGCCGCCTCTGCCGCCTTTTTGACGTACTCCACTGCCCTCTCAAAGGCCCCCTCCCTCGCCAGCCGCCGTGCTGATGTACCAGGCAGTTGTGGAGGGAGAGGGGAAGATTAGGCCATGAAAACACTACTTGACTTTTTGAAAGAGGGCGCTGAGGACCGCGTTGAGAGCGTTGAGGCCCGCGCGCCGTGTAAGCGGGTTAAACTGCCAGAGGCCTTTGAACTGCCGCGGAGGTTTGGCGTCTCGTGGGGGTGCCTGACGCAGAAAGCCTTTAGGGGTGTGGACGCCGTTGTGGCTGAGGGAGGAGCGAAGGGGGTGCGTTTCCGCTACGTGTTGCCATACGACGCTGAAATGGGCTATTACGCAACGTACAAAAGGCGCGAAGAGAGGGAGGAAAAGAGCGACAGACTACCGCAGTATTTCGCGGATGCCCTATACGAGCTGGCGGCTAAGTACCAAATTGAAATTACCCGCGATATTTACGTCCTTGTAAACGGCGCGGAAGTGGACAAGACCGTGTGTTATCAAAAGCGGAGCGCAGAGGCATGCGCCCGCGCCATAGAGGAGTACATAAGGGACGAGTGGCCCCGCGTATTGGAGTGGCGTAGGAAGAAGGAGGAGGAGCGGAGGAGGCTTGACCTGAAAAGCCAAGTCATGGCCGCCCTTAAGGACTGGTACCGCAGATGTTTTAAGTGGCCCATCATGCCGGGCGAGGAGGGCAAGGTAGTGAGAAGGCTAGAGCTTTACTACGGAATGTGCGAAATGGCTAAGGCCGTAATCGCCGAATACGGCGAAAAATACGCAGAGCCTCTAATCAGCGAGTATGCCCTTAGGCGCGCATTTTGGTGGGAAGGGGAATGGAGGGGAAAGCCCATGTCGTGTTTCGTGACGGAGAAAAAGGCTGTGTGTAAAGTAGGCGATAAGATGGCAACGTTTTATGTATTTGACACGCCGCAGGGAGTGTACCTAAGGCCAGAAATCAAGTTAATAGACGACTGGATTAAAGTGGCGTATAGGGGCGATGACAGTTAAGGCGGTTAAGGCGGCGTGTGTAAAAGTGGCGCTACCAGAGGCCTTTTCCCTACCCAGAAAATTCGGCGTGTCGTCGGAGTATCTGGGGGAGAGGGCATATAGGGGGGCCAGTCCTAACAAAACCAGTGTTTTAAATTATCTGCCATAAGTCCTCGTGACGTCTCTAAGCCTCTTCCAAACGCGCAGCTCCGGCTGGGCCCCAAGCCTCCACTTCCAGTTGCCCCCCACAGTGCCTGGCCTATTCATCCTGGCCTCTGAACCCAGTCCCAGTAGGTTAGACTCGTCTGGCATACGAAGTATAGAACTTATAACGCACACCGCCGGCTTCTAGGCCTATGGATAGCCTCTCTAGTCCTGGAATGTATAAAAGGGGGATTCTTGCCTTAATTAAAGCGCCTATAGGTATCCTATTGCGAAATATCTACTAGACTGCACGTCGGAAATAATGTTATACGCCTATGGTGAAATTGAATAAAGGAGAGTAGATCAAAGTTCGGGGATATGCGACAAGAATCCATGACGGGGCGCCACCCCGCCCCGGGCACGGCGAGGAGTCAAAAGGAACTGGTCTGCCAAAACCGACTGCCAGGGCGTGGCCCGCTCCGAAAGCCGCTGGCTACCCGGAGGCCCGCGCCCAAGATGCCCGGAGGGCGTGAGGGACACGTCGGCTATTTTCGTTAAATTTATAACCTTGCGACAAGTTAAGTTTGTGTCTCTTGTTGAAGAGATTAGGAGAGTGTTGATAGAGAATCCTGATATATTAGTAGACGTCCTCGTCTCTAGGCCCGAAATAGTCTACAAGGCATTGGCCAAGTTGGTCCCTTGGCAAAACTTAGCCACTAAACAAGACGTAGGAGAGTTGAGAAAAGAGGTGGAGGTTACAAAAGAAGAGCTGAAGAGGGATATTAGGCAAATTTCTGTAAAATTAGATGCGTTAGGGGCGCGTTGGGGCGTTCTTGGCGAAGACGCGTTTAGGGAAGGGGTAAGGGAGCTTTTGCGCGAGGTTGGCTACAAGGTGGAGAGGTGGCTGTACTACGACGCGGACGGACACGTCTATGGCTACCCCAGCGAGGTAGAGTTAGACATAGTTATAAAAGACGGCGTGGTAATTGCCGTGGAGATTACGTCTAGTTTAAAAAGAGGAGACTTGTATATAGTAAAACGAAAAACAGAGCTGTATACAAAAGCCTCGGGAAGGCTCGTTAACGCAGTTTTAATCATAACGCCGTATATAAACGACAAAAACCCAAACTATGTAAAAGTCATGGCAGAAAGAATAGGCATTAAGCTCGTGACTCCAGAAGAGGCGGCAGAGAAGCCTCTTTAAAAAACCACGTCATGTACGAGACAAAAATCGCCCTAGATTAATAATCGTTGCCAACGGAGGCTTTAAAACTACGACGAGGCAACAACTGTATAGACACTATAAAAACAACTCAATGGGGGATGTTAAAAGGCAGATGGGCCTTAAATGGACGAGTTGAAGGAATAGTTAGAGGGACTTGTAGGGCTTGAGCGCTCCAACGTGGAGCTGTATTTTGCCATACGTGGTGTAAAAAACAGTTATATTTGAGACGCCTATCCCGTAGGTGTGGAAGGGGCTTTGGTGTCAGCCCTTTACTCTTTGCCTAAAATTCACAACACAAGGTCTTGTAAAAATTTGGATCGCCTACAACATCGCTGTGTTTTACTTAGTCTACTCCTCGCCTTGATAATTACAGCTAACAGCGCGGCCAAGGCCACGAGCATAACGGGAAATGTCAACAACATGTACAGCAAGAAACCCACAAACCAATTCAAGAATCCGGAGCTGGAAAGGCTAAGGAGGAGAGGCGCCGCAATATGCAAGGCATATGTGGCAAGTCTAATGGGTTTAGACCTAGCCTCGCAGATGAGAAGCTTAACTTTGTCGAAATCAGCGGCGAGAGATATAGTCACAAATGCTATCCCCACGGCGGCGGGGCCGATGGCCAAATACGCAGAGTTGTAGAGCCACATTAACGACAAAGCGATAAGCAGAGCGCCAAGGGAAGAGATAGAGAAGACATTTCACGATAAGAATATTAAAAAAATCTTAAAATTTCCCGTGGCTTAAACTCTACTTGGCCAACTCCTGGCTAATAACTACATCACGTTTGGCGTTATGCTTTCAAGTAGTTTGTTAATGCCTGTCGTATTGGGTTTTCACAGAGGCGCCGCGGCGCCGTCTCGGGGGGCGGCAATAGCGGCGGTAGTGATGATTGTAATTATTTTCACAACACTGGCCCTAGGCATATACTCATTAGAACTCTACCTCATTGCGATACATTACCAATATTTTACAAATTTAATTGCGACAATACCATATATGCGTAGAGAGCCGCACGTAGCTTCGGCGTTTATAATGGCCTCGATGATAATTATGGTGTTACTAAATCACTTGTATTCGTACATGTTCTTTCGCCAGTCGTAAACTGTATATCCGAGAGTTTTTCTAATATTAATAATAAGAGTATGGCTAGGAGTACGATGAGGCTTGTGTTTCTGAGCAATGGGTCATTCGCCGTATTATTCAGGCACATCTGGCAATCCATGGATCATCAATGTGGTTGGCTCGATACTACATATTGAGAGGAGATTGTGAGAAAGCAGAAGAGTTAATAAATGGGCAAATAAAGTAAAAACGCCTACAAACCTACTCCCAGAGCAGATAAATCCCTTTAACGGGAGTCCTGTATCAGTTACGCCACTTGCCTGGAGCCATGCGGAGCACCTAAAAGTTTACTTGATGAAAAAGAATATGTGTCATTGAGCTTAGGCGCCTAAAACTTAATACCTCTTTTACGTAGAGGAGAGAAAGCTCTCTGCATCGTTTATATTAGGTATTGCTTCATTATCGCCTCTAGCCGTAATGACCAAAGTCGCTGCGGCTGTGGATATTTCAAATGCACGTTGTGGATTTACACCAGAGAAATAAAGGGCAACGAAAACGCTCATTATCGCATCGCCAGCGCCCGTAGGATCCTCCACGCAAACATCGTACGCAGGTTTAAAATATTTCTCTCCGTCGTAGAAAAGATAAGCGCCTTTACGCCCCAATTTGTAAAAAAGCACCCTTGCAGTTGGAGATGAAAATCTGATCAAAATAGAGAATAGGCGACAAGAGAATTGTGGCGAGACTTGGCAAAGCACAAACGTCAGCGGAGTAGACAAAGCTGACCTACATCCTAAGGCTCTTACAGAGGCATAAGCCAAGTACAACTGTTGTATAATGTGGGGGCGGCTTTGCCCATCATTGAGTGGCTGGTTGGCCATACAAAAAAAGGCTGTTTCAAAGGCTTGACAAACGCCGAGTTTTGTGCTTATTGCCAAGCTGTAGGGCTACTCGCTTAGGCGTCTTCTCTCAACTCCCTTCTGGGCCTGTAGCTGTGGGCATGGTCGGGGTTGTACACAGCGCTGCGGGGTATCTCCGGCTGCTGTACTGACTCGCCGACTATAATAACGGCGTCTCTTACTATTCTCTCCGCCTTGACCTTTTCGGCTATATCCCTTAAAGTGCCTTGGATAATTTTCTGATCTGGCCACGTGGCCTTATACACCACTGCCACGGGAGTGCCGGGGCTTAGGCCCCCCTCTTCAAGCTCCTTCACGACTTTGTCGATAACGTGCACCCCTGTGTATATCACGGCAACGGCGCCCGTCTTGAGGATAAAATCGGCTACGTCTTTGAGGCTCCCCCTCATCGGCACTCTGTGTGACGCCCTAGTGATCACCACGTGCTGGACCCTTTTGGGCACTGTGAGCTCTATCCTCAGCTGGGCGGCTGCGGCCAACGCGGCCGTCACCCCGGGCACTATCTCGTACTCAATCCCGGCGAGTTGAAGGGGGATTATCTCCTCCCACAACGCGCCGTAAATTGAGGGATCACCTGACTTTAGCCTAGCCACGAGTTTGCCCTCCCTGGCCTTTTGAATCATGAGCTTAACTATTTCCTCTGTCACCATAGACGCGCTGTTGTAAACCTCGGCGTCTTGCCTGGCGTATTTCAACACCTCCGCGTTTACCAAGGAGCCGGCGTATACCACCACCTCAGCCTGGGATAAGTATTTCACGGCTTTCACCGTCAACAGCTCCGGGTCCCCCGGCCCCGCGCCGATGAAAACTACCTTGCCCGCCATAGGTATACAGTGGTGAAGTAATCGGACCATGTAATTCTGTTAGACACCGCCTCTCCCTCCATATAACACCTCCTAACGGCGTAGCCGCCGTGCGAAGACAGCAACTCATTTAGCAACTCTATATTCCTATTGGCCTTTGCCACCACTACCACGTCAAACAAACGCAAGGTCTCTTTTAACAAGTCAGCTCTAGAGGCGGGCACAATGGCCACCGCCATGTCGCCAACTGCAAGCTCCACGCCGGCTCTGAGGCTACACGAAATCAATGCCGAAACTCCAGGCACGTACTCCACAGGCCTATCGACATACTTTCGAATTTTCCCAAATGTGCTATACAGAGAGGGATCACCCAAAACTGCGTATACGGCGTTTTCGCCTGACGATATTATCTTGGCGATTTCTCTCAACTGCTCTTCCCTCACGCCGCCCATATTAAACGGCAACTCCACCACGCGCCCTCTGGCGTATTTCAACACTATGTTCTTCGCCAGGCTAGCCTCAGATCTGCTTGACCGCGGGACGTAAATAACGTCTGCTTTTGACAAGAGGCGTATTGCCTTTATAGTCAACAGCTCGGGATCCCCAGGGCCTAAGCCGACTACTCTAAGCATATGCCGTGATTATATACACTGGGTTTAACGGGGACAGTATTGTATAGCCCCCAAGCCTCCTCCCCCTCGCTATGTAGACTTGGGCAATTTCATACTTCACGCCGGCGTTTTCAAGAAAGTCGAGAGCAAGCCGAAGGGACTCCAGCGTTATTACATCCGCCACTATTACGCCTCCTGTCCCGGCGAGTTCTAACGCCGTTTGAAATAACATGGGCAACTCCCTGCCCCCTCCTCCGAGGAAATACCGATTTGATCTCGGCAATTTAGGCAAGAGCTCCAACGCGTCGCCCTCCGCGACGATTAACCTGTCCCCCACGCCGAATTTCGCAGCGTTTTTCTTTGTGATCTCAACTGCCAAGGGGTCTTTATCTATTGCGTACACCTTTGATCCCTCGCCCATAATTAAGGCGGCCTCTACGGAAATAGTGCCAGTTCCGCAGCCCACGTCGACGAGAGTGCCGCCTTTTATGAGGCGTAGTTTTGATAAAGCCAAAGCGCGGATCTCTGCCTTAGTCATTGGGACGCCTTCGGCTCTTATAAACTCCTCGTCTGGTATTCCCGGCGTGGCGTAGGGCCAGCTCATGTCGTGCTGAACAACACCTCGCCTTTGTCGTTCACGACATATATCTCGACGGGGATTTTAAAACGCTCTAGATATTCCTTCGCCCTACGCGCCATGATCGCAATAACGCCCCCGGCGTAATCTCCGGCTTTAGCTAAGGCCTCGCCCACAGAGGCCGCGTTGCTTACCTCCAGCAGAACCTCATATGGCGCCCTTAATTTCACTAACGCATACAGCACGGCCTCCACTCTGCCATCGCATTGAGCGCTGTGAGTGTTGTAAGCCCCAAGCGCTAGCTTTGCCAGCTTGCCTGGCATTGTGAACAAATACGCCGCCTTATAGCCGAGGGCCGCCGCCTTTTCAACGACATATCCCACCATGTCGCCAATTTTCACAACAACGTCGCCGAACACGGCCTGGGCCGCTTTATACGAGGTATTGCCCTGGGCTAGAATAGCGATATCTCTCCTCTCTCTCAGCGCCGAAAGCTCAGCCTCTATATGGCCGAGAAATTCATCGGCTGAAACAGGCGCCTCAATGCCTGTGGTGCCGAGTATTGATATGCCGCCAACAATGCCGAGGCGGGGGTTCATTGTCTTTTCAGCTAAGAGCTTGCCGTCAGGGACTTCCACGAGAACCTCTGCCCCCTCTAAAACCTCCCGCACCGCCTTTTCTATCATGCGTCTGGGAACTGGATTTATGGCATGCTCGCCCGGAGGCACTGGAAGCCCGGGCCTTGTCACTATGCCAACCCCCTCGCCGCCTTTAATCACAACGCCGTTGTTTAACGGCCTCACGCAAGCTCTAATAATAACGCCGTTTAACACGTCGGGGTTATCGCCTGAGAACTTCCTCACCTCGGCGCAGTATATCTCCCCCCTTTGAAACACCCTCTCCACGAATACCTCTACCCGTAGCCCTATTGGCGTGGGCACAGTTACGGATTTGGGCACTATGCCTTTGGAATAAAGAGCGGCGGCCTTGGCGGCTGCGGCAGCGGCCAAGCCCGTGGTGATGCCGTATTTTAAAAACGGGTTCATAGCCTGTACTTATTGCTATAACCCCTGGGAGTTATCAAATAGCCCCGCCACGTGAAAGTCTCCGAATTGCCCACTATAATTGTCGTTCTCATGTCAATCCAGTCCATGTCCACTTCGCCCAAAGCGGTTATCCGCACCTCCTCCCCTTGTCGATATGCGTTTTTCACGAGGCCCACGGGCGTTGAATCCCCCCTCACAGAGCGGACTACTTCCAGCGCCGCCTTGGTGAGACCGCTATCTATTGGGTTGTAGAAGACCAAGACGAAATCTGCCTCAGCGGCGGCTTTGACTCTGCGGAGGATTGCCTCTCTTGGCGTTAATAAATCGCTTAAGTTTATCACGGCGAAATCAGATCCCAAGGGGGCTCCCAGCTTAGCGGCCGCGGCCAAAGCCGCAGTTACGCCGGGGACAACCTCCACGTCCACCTCCACCCCCCTCTTAGCCATTAGCTCAAAAACTAACGGGGCCATTCCGTAAACGTTTGGATCGCCGTCTGATACTAACGCCACTTTACGCCCCTCTAAGGCCTTAGAGATGGATATCTCAGCTCTAAATATTTCCTGGCGCATTTTAGCCGGGATAACCTCCTTACCCTCCAGTAGATCTTTAATCAACCCTATATACGTCTCATAACCCACTACAACTTCGCTTTCTTTAATCGCCTCCACGGCTCTAAACGTCCTCACAGAGGGATCCCCCGGACCTATTCCCACGATTCTCAGCCTACCCCTCATACGCCAGGCGCAACAGTTCGTTGAATAGAGCCACGGCAATCCCCGAACCCCCGTAGGTTCCGCGTATTACAACGGCGGGAAGCCTCGATTTCACCAGCTCCTCCTTAACGTGAGAGGCGTTGGTGAAGCCAACTGGCGCTGCCACGGCGAAGGGTATATCCGCTTTGCCCTCAGACCACATATCTAAAGCCGCTTTTAAAGCAGTGGGAGCGTTGCCTATGACGACGCAAGCGCCGTTTAGCCGAGACAGCCAGTAGCTCATTCCAGCCGATGCCCTAGTCCCCCCGTTATTTACAGGCGCCTCCACAGCGATGTATACATGCGGATACCGCATCCCAGCCGCCACCATTTTAACATCGACAACACACGGCGCCTCTGCTATTAAAGCCTCACGCGCCGCGCCCAATAAATCGTCTGAAATATAAACAAACTTCGCCAGCTCTAAGTTGCCCGAGGCGTATACAGCTCTTGCAATAATTCTATGTTTCCAGTATTGAGATCTAGCCCGAGGGCCGCGGCGACGTAGCCCATGGAGCTCATCTCAATCTCCTCGGCGTCTGAGATATAACCGCTTTCTACCCCGTTGCCCAAGGCCCTTTTAACCCTTGAGAGAAGGGCGTTGAAGACCAGCGGCGAGTTCCCTAACGGCTCGGTGACGTATACCAACTTGCCGAATTTTGACATCTGCCACTTGCCCATCTCTACGCCGAGCTCGCCCAGAATATCCCTAACCACGTGGTTGCCAGCGCCTAAAAACGCCAAGGCTATGATCACCGGCCCCTCAGCCCTTTTTAAAAGATCTCTCCAATTAGGCTCTGCATATTCATTATACCCCACTACGGCCTTTACGCCGAGGCGGCGGGATAATTCCGCCGCCCACTCCTCCATTAATTTATTGAAGTCGCCTCTGCGAGAGCCGTGATTAACTACTATAATCTCCATGGCCTCTTAATGGGAGATGTGAGATAAAGCCCAGCCGCGACGGTGCCCCAAAACAGAGCCCAAGAGGTCAGGGCCAGCCCTTGAAGCGCTCTGAGCTCGGGGAAGTAGGGGATGTATTTCTCAGGCAGTGTGAAACTGGGAAGCGCCGCAAAGCCCAAGACCGCCAGCGCCGCGCTGTGGATTACAAATCTCGAGCTCCTCCCCAGCGCCAGGAGATAAAGCCATATGAAATTATACAGGAGATAAACCCCGTGAACAACCTCTCTCCACCACACTGGCTCGACGTAAGAAACGCCGTGTGGAGTAGGTAGCCACTTCAAGCCCGGCAGTAGAGAGAACGCTGTAAAGGACAACATTGCGCCGGTCAGAATGCCCAGCCTCTCAGATATATAAGCCAAGAGTACCCCCCAAAGGCCGCCGGAAATGCCTGCCGTTAAAACGGCGGCCCATTGCGCGTATTCCTCCTCCGGCTCCGTAGCCAGTTGTTCGTGCAAAGATTCCGCCAACGGCGCCGCAAAGTAGTATAAATACGCCATTTGAATTAAACCGGCCAGAAAGCCCGCGGCGAAGCCCCTCCTTAATGACATGGAATCCCCCAAAGGTGTCTCAGCTCGTGTACGGCGTTATAGATCGGCGTTGGCACCACCTTCTCGAGCAGACCGCCTAACGCCAAATTCCAGGCTGCTGGGTATAAAATAAGCGAAAGGGCCAGGCCAGCCGCGGCCGTCAACCCCAGCTCAAACCAACGGCTTGACGTCACTTTTGTTATGAGCTTTACCCTTTGCGAGACTTTGTTCAACTCCATAAATAGTGGAAAAAAATCTTATGATTTACGTTATTGGGGCCGGCCCCGGCGATCCCTCAATGATTCCTTTAAAGGCGTTGGAAATATTGAAAAAATGCCCTTTAGTAATGGGGTGGCGTAATGTAGTTGATAAACTGCGCGAATACATAAAGGGGGAGGTGGTGTATTTAACCTATACAAATCAAGAGGAGATTTTGCAAAAATACTTAAAGACAGAGGGGGATGTCTGCATAATAACCCACGGAGATCCTTGTGTTTCCGACTGGGAGTTCTTAGAGAGAATAAAAGCCTTTAAAGCCGACGTGGTTGTTATAAACGGCGTATCTTCACTAAACGTCGCGCTGGCCCGTCTGGGTCTTGACATGGCGCATATAGTCTTCGCAACGCTCCACGCAAGATCGCCGCAGGATTTAAGGCCCCTGGTAGCGATCTTACATCATAGAGTTCTGATAGCCTTCCCCTACCCGACGGCGGATGGCCCACAGCGTTTAGCGAGGGAGCTCATAGCGCTTGGGGCTACTGGCTGCAAGGCGACAGTGCTGGAGAACTTGACCCTCAAAGACGAGCGGATCTGGCAAGGCGGTCTGGAGGAGCTCTCCCGCGAGACGCGTCACTTCAGCGATCTATCTGTGGTGGCCGTGGATTGCCGTGGCAGTTCTTGAGCTACTCTGGCGCGGCGTCGCAATTATACACGCCTCGGCGGCCGGGAGGAGGCCTGCTGAAAAACTGGCAGAGGAGCTGGGGAAGGCCGGCGTTGTTGCACATATATTTCAATTCTCACAGCTGGACGCCATATGGGGGTGTTATGACGCGTATGTATTTATCATGGCTCTCGGCGGAGTGGTAAGGGGGATATGCAATAAAATTACCCATAAGGAGACTGATCCGCCGGTGCTTGTGGTGACGCACGACTTGAAATATATAATACCCATTTTGGGATTGCACCGAGGCGCCAATGAGCTGGCCGGAGAGCTGGCGGCGTTAATAAGAGCAAACGCCGTGGTGACGACAGTGGCTGAGAAAATGGGGCTTACCCCCGTGGAAGTTGTTACAAGGCTTCTCCTCTGCAAACTAGAACAGAGCGCCGTGTTAGAGGTATATAAAGCCCTAATAGAGGGCAAACGCGTCTGCGTAGAGGGCCTGCCCCCCGGCGTAGTGGGATATGCCGACAGCCCCCCGTGTGATATTGTTATTAAAAGAGGTTACTGTGAGGGCCGTTTTTGTTGCAGGCCGTTAAGGCTTTTCGTAGGCTTCGGCTCTAAAACTGGGGTATCTCCTCAGGAAATAGCCGAGGCCGTTAGGGCTTTATTAAATGTCATAAGGGCTGAGAGAGTGGAGGCAGTGGCGTCTATAAGGCCTGAGGTTTACCAAGTGGCAGAACTGCTGGGCGCCAGGCCGCTGTTGTTCAAGCCGGATGAGCTATCTGATGAGAAGTGTCTCTCTCCTCCAAATCAAATTGCGTTAAAAAGACTGGGTATTGGTAACGTGGCCGAGGCCGCGGCGCTGAAAGCGGCTGGGCCCGGGGGAGAGTTGTTAGTTAGGAAAAGGGCGTTTGGCGGCAAAATCACAGTCGCTATAGCGGCGGCTTCTCCTTATTCTGCCTTGTAGATTCCTTTATGTAGCAGTTCCACTGCCACTACGGCGGCATTATTACGCCGCCTCCTCATCAAAACGCCTCCGGAGGCGCCTCATACGGCCCCTGACAGTAAAACTCTCTCTAAAGAGCACAAGGCCTCAATATGTTCTGCCTCTTTCTCAACGCTATTTTAGCCGAATAGGATTGTAAACACCCTTCACAACACCCCCTATATGTGTCAGGAGATTGTTCCTGTACTGCAGTAGAAACCCCGTCATTAAGGCTAGTGTGGAGTTTATAGCGCACAACAAGCGACGGAGGCGCTAGGCAGGGTTAAGAGTCAGCGGAGTACCCGCGTCTTTATGCCTTCTTTCTCGGCGGCATCTGCGAGGGCTTTGTCCGCTGTATATAACTCGTGGCATTTAACCCGCAGACAACTGGCTATTTGGAGGGCGTCTGCGATATAGAGCTTGTGGGTTAAGGCGATGTGTATAGAGGCCTTCATAACACTTAACCCAATGGGGACTATTACCAAAGAGCCCAGCCTGCTCAATACGGCGATTTCCCTCAGCATTAGTGAAACGGCGGTTCTGACGTCGCCGCTCAACTCCCCCCTCCTTGCTTTCTTATCCGCGGCAGTGGCGGCTTCGCCGATGTTAAACACTGAGGTCGAGACTGCCACTTCGCCCCGGTATGCCGCCTCAAATAGCCCGTCTACCACGTCGCTATCAGCCTCCTTGACATACCGCTTTATTAAGGCGCTTGTGTCTAGATATATCACAGACGGCTCTCCCGGGCCCTCCTCAGCTCTTTCACAAGCTCTGAAGCCGGCGGGCCCAACGCGGCGGGCCTATTGGCCTTTACTTCATCTGGCGTGTAGAACTGCCCCCCGCAGTCTAATTTCAGCTCACTGCACAGCTCAGCCGCAAGGCCCTCCCCGTCCATCAACGCGATATAGTCGTCAAAAAGCTCGCTTATTGACGTCTTCAAGCCGGCTCTGCTCAAGACGGCCCTCACTCTCCTCAACGTCTCCTCCCTCACAGAAAGCGTTAACTTCTTCACGTAAATCCAGAAGTAAGTATTTAATAAATTTTACGAAAAAGCACCATTGCGGGCGCGTCAAGGCGAGTTGAAAATGCAATTACTCCGAAGGATTCAGAGAGGGGCTGTGCATAGGCAACTGTTAAATATAAAACTAATTTATTGGCTATGGATAATACAATTATTAGAAGGGCCAGGGAGGGGAGAATCGACGATGAAATGCGTAAAATAGCTGAGGCGGAGGGAGTCTCTCCCGAGAAGCTGAGGGATAGAATTGCCAAGGGCCAGGTGGTGTACATCCGCAATGTGAAGTGGCCGAGCGAAAAGGTGGTGGCAATCGGCAAGGGGCTCTCCACGAAGATAAACGTCAATTTGGGTACCTCCACTGAGGTTGTGGATTTAGACTCGGAGCTGAAAAAAGTGGAGGTGGCTAATAAATGGGGAGATACCTTAATGGACTTAAGCGTTGGGGGCGATTTAGACGCCATTAGGCGCGCTGTTATATCCAAAAGCAAACTTCCCGTGGGCACTGTGCCGGTGTACCAGGCTTTTATAGAGGCTTTCAACAAGAGGAGCGGCGGCGCCTATTTCACAATAGACGACTTGTTTAACACAATAGAGAGGCAGTTGAAAGACGGCGTGGCCTTTATGACAATACACGCCGCTGTGACTAAAGAGGCGGCTATTAGGGTGTAAAAGAGTGATAGGGTAATACCCGTGGTGTCAAGGGGAGGAGACATGATTATTGGCTGGATGTTACACAACGACGCGGAAAACCCGTACCTCACCCACTGGGACTACCTCCTTGAGCTCTTCGCCCAATACGACGCCGTTATTTCTATAGGAGACGCCCTGCGCCCTGGGGCCGTAGCCGACGCACACGACGAGTTTCACGTGGGCGAGCTTGTGGAGGCGGCGCGGCTGGCCAAGAGGGCGATTAAAGCAGGGGTGCAAGTCATGATCGAAGGCCCCGGCCACGTCCCCCTCAACGACGTCATATGGACTATTAAGTTAGAGAAGAGGCTGACGGGCGGAGTTCCCTATTACGTCCTAGGCCCCCTCCCCACAGACGTGGCCGCCCCCTACGACCACATAGCCTCGGCGGTGGGCGCCGCCCTAGCCGCGGCGGCGGGGGCGGACTTGTTGTGTTACATAACGCCGGCGGAGCACCTATCTCTCCCAACGGTAGAGCAAGTGGAACAAGGCGCCATTGCCTATAGAATTGCCGCACATATAGGAGATGTGGTTAAGCTGGGGAGAAAGGCCAGGCGTTGGGACGACGAAGTCAGCTATTACAGAGGGAGGCTTATGTGGGACGAGATGATTAAAAGACTTGTCGACCCCGAACGCGCCTATAAGGTCTACACTCAATACGGCCCGCCAAAAGTAAATGGCTGTACAATGTGCGGCGGATACTGCCCCATGAATATGGTCATTCAGCAAGCGCGCAGGCTAAAATAGAGCTAACGGCGGAGGAAAGAAATATATACCTATGCGTCTTGTGGGGCATGTCGTCTGCTGTTAGAATTTACGTAGCTCTTGCATAAAAATCCTTACACCTGGTTTTTGAAAACCGCTTTGTTCCCCCGTGCCGTGGGGTTTGCGAGAAGCCAGAACACGGCGGCTGTGGCCGCCAAAGTGGCGGCACCGTATAGCCCTGTTATGCTCCACACTAAGTTGCCAAAGGTGTGTGAATAGAGGAGGAAGTAGGCTCCAGCCCAGCCGTTAACTGCGCCGTGGAGAAAGGCGGCTCCCCAAACGCCGTATTTCAAATATGCCCAAGTGTGGAGGAAAGACATAGGTAGTGTCAAAAGGACAAAGGCCCCGAGACACTCTAAACACCACGGCCGCCCGTAATTGTGACCAACGACGAGAATTGCCGGCGTGTGCCACACGCCCCACACGACGCCAACGACCGCGGAGGCCCAGATCCAGCCCATTCTCCTAGCCAGCTTTGGGAGGAGATAACCGCGCCAGCCGAACTCCTCGCCGAAGGTGACAATAAGGGCGTTTATGAAAGGGGCCGCCAGAGCTAGGGGGAGCGCGGCGTATACAACCCAGCCGGGGGCTTCCACTGGCACGAGAAAATACACGCGGATCGCCGTGGGAGTATAGGGATTGGGGCCCACGAAGAAAAACGACATTAGACACGACAACGCCACCCAAAACGCCGCCGGGACTGTAGCTTTGTAAAGTGTTTTTAAGCCCCGCCAGTCATCGCCGAACGGCCTGGGCTTAAGCCTACCCTCCCTCT